>CAZSSE010000228.1:0-2361 GCA_964609165.1 uncultured Lachnospiraceae bacterium | reverse complement strand
GGACTGACGAGTGGCGTGTTGAGGATTTTAAATAATAACAATAGCAAAAATCTCCCACGACAGACACATCTGCCGTGGGAGATTTTTAGACACCTGCTATAAATATAATTTTTCAAAATTCCTCTTCTGCCAGCACTGACAGACGGAATGCGCACGGCCACGCCACAAGCCAATCGTTAAGCTGCCCGCGTTTGCCGTCGCCAAATCCCCAACGGCAATGAAACAGTGCTTCGTTTTGCGAGCCTATCGGGCGCACCGAGCCGTGAACTGCAAGCTCGCCGTCGCCTATGTACTGAGTTACCGCACGCCACATCATATCCGCGCGTATACGCCAAGCCTCATCTCCCGTAAGATCGGCAAGAGTTCGCAAATACGGAACAACTATTCCCGCATACATATCAAGGTGGTGATGCTGTGCCGAAACCGACGTAAGCCCCTTGACTGTCACGCCGTACTCGCATATCTCGGAGCTTTCGTCGTATATGGGATCGTAATGGAACATCCACGAGGTGAAATAATACGCCGCCTTTTTTGCATATTCGAGATAGATCTCGTTCTTCGTATTCTCGTACAGAAGTATTCCGCTTACGATGAACGGGAAAGATGTTTCCTTATCAACGCAGCAGGTATCCAACGCTCCCGCTGTGCTGACGAATTTATCAAGATCACGCTCCATATAAAATCGCATCGAACGCTCTGCAAGCTCAAGATACTTTTCCGTGCCGGTCAGCTCATACAGCTTGACCAATGGTGGAATTACAAAGCCGCCGATAGTACCGCCGCCGTCCAAGCATACGCCATCAAGCCGCCATTGCTTTCCAAAGCCGCAGCTATCCGAAAAATGCTCAACAAAAAAGTCGCACAATCCCTTCGCGGCATCAAGATATGCAGGCTTATCTATACCTATCCTCCGCAAGGCGAGATAAGCACGTATCAGCTCATATGCGCCGTATCCCATATTACAGGTATCGGCTGTTGCGGTATCAAGGCTTTCATAATCACGAAGCTGTGCCGCAAGCAGACCAGAGCTTGCCGTACAAAGCGAAACACGTGTATCGAGAATTTCAAGTGCCTCATCAAGAGAATCCTTGTGTCCAAAGCGAATATAATCCTCTATCAGCATACGTGAGAACAGTATATTTTGACCGCACCACGCAAGCTCAAAGCAAGTGTCGGCGCGATAGGAAAATCCTCCATTTCCGTCGGGCAAAAATCCGATAATAAAGCCCTTTTTACCCTTATAATCGGATATAAGACTCTTCGCAAATGTGATCGAACGATCCCAAAGCTCCTTCTTTGTGGGAGAAACGATATTGCAATTATTACCGTACAGCTCTGGTGCGGCATCCAGCACGTCGCAGATACCGTAATTTTTCCAACGCGGCTTTGAAACCGACAGATATGCGCCAACAGTGATTTTTTCATTGGGTGCGAGCGTTAAAAAGCTTTCATATCCCTCTGAGTATTTATCGCGTGAGGAATACGTGACCGGGAGCTCGGCTACGGGATGAGAAAGCTCCTGAACAAATCTTCCCTGCTCATCCTTGTATATTGAGCAAGAGGATTCAAGCGAAAGAGGATCTTCTGCCGACGCAAATAGCGCGCACGCAAAATCTGCATTTTCGGTCAGAGTACACGACGGAATTGAAACACGGTCATAGCCAAAAATCCAACGCTTTCCGTCACGTTCAAGCCCCTTTGGCTCAAAGCCTGCGCCAAATTCATTTCCGTTTACGTTCACACAAGGGATAAGATACCTGCCGACATCAAATATCGGCTGAACGCGCTGGGCTATTCTGACAGAACGAATATTTCCCGACGTATTTTTCCACGTGCGGTCAATATAAAACAGCGTATCTGAGATCTGTCTTAGTCCAAGTGTTACCTCGTTATCACCATCTCTGTATATTGCGCACCCGTCCTTTTCTTCAAAAAAAGGTATCGAGTACTCGCGTCCGTTTTCTGTGCAAACAGGCGGTAAAAGCACACATACTGCGCCCTCACAAGCCTTATCAGATACAAAAAATGACTTGTTGCTGTATATAATATACATGGTATTCTCCTTTGATCTTATTTTTTGTAAGCGTTTTAACTGCATGCCGCAGACGCGATTAAAGCCATTTCTGCTCTCGACTAATAACCGTATACACAGGACATGCGCATGCATCAATGCCGTAATTTCATAGCATATCTACTTTGCGATACATTGCAAATATATTGTATCACAAATTATTCTGTATTTCAATACCACATGGATAAATAATGAATAATAAAAATCTGCCCTCATATGAAAGCAGATTACGGGGCTCGAACCCTTGTTTGCGCTCATTTTTACATATAAACTATTATTCACTTCTGCGC
>CAZSSE010000227.1:0-2388 GCA_964609165.1 uncultured Lachnospiraceae bacterium | reverse complement strand
ACGCTACACTACACCGACGTCGGCTACGGGCACCACCCCATAAAGCAAAAGCAGCACCGTGAAATGTTTGAATGGATACCGTACTTCCGCGCCCACAATATGAATTGGGACAACGCCGAGAACGGAAGCTACGAAAACGGAGGCAGACCGACAGACGAGTTCGCGTTCCACTGTGCGCTTACTCCCGCTCTTACATCCATGTACACCTACGACGACAGTGAGGAGCATTTCGAGATAGGTCGCAAAATGGACGCTATATGGCGTGCAGCTGCCGAGATCGAGCTATCGGGCGACTACTTTCCGATAACCGAGTGCAGATGCGATCCGCACGATTGGTACGCTATGCAGTTCGACGATAGCGGCAATAGCCGCGGCTTTGTTCAAGCAATACGAAACACGCTTGCCGAAAACGATAGCTTCACGGTAAAGCTACCCTGCATTCATAGCGGCAAGGTATATACCTTTACCGACCGTGAGAGCAGTGAGAGCTTTAAAATGAATGCCGATGAGCTTGCGAACGGAATCAATATCTCCCTCCCCAAACGCACCGGTGTGATATATTTTTATAAATACTGTTAGTCAAAAAGTGCAGCTCCGTCGGAGCTGCACTTTATCTTATTTACCCACACAAAACCTTGAAAAAACATCTGCGACGATCTCCTCGCCTATCTCTCTGCCGTCGACTTCGCCAAGTGCCGCCATGGCGTACTCAACCTCACCGCAGCAAGCGTCGAGCGACATACCTGCCTTCATATCTTTTAAGGCGCGCTCAAGCAGATCTGCGCAAGCTCCGAGAGCGGCAAACTGCCGCGCGCCCGTAACGACGGCATCATTTTCCATATCAATATCTCCGTCGATAAACAGCTCCTCTACCGCATCCTGCAACCCGTCAAAGCCATCCCCTGTCACCGCCGAAACGCTTATCACTCTGTCAAAGCCCTTGCAAAGCCCTTCAAGAACCTCACTTTCCTCGCCTCCGAGATCGCTCTTATTTACAAGCGCCACCGATGCCTTTCCCGATCGCGCTATCCTATCGGCAAGAGCTATATCCTCGTCGGTCGGCGCTTTTGAGCCATCGAATACCGCGATCACAAGCTCTGCGCCTTCTATCTCGCGTATCGAACGCTCTATGCCTATGCTCTCTACCTTGTCGTCAGTATCACGCAGTCCCGCCGTATCGCAAAGCAGGAGCGTTGCCTTACCGAGTATTGCCGTCTCACGTAAAACGTCGCGCGTTGTTCCCTCAACATCGGTAACTATAGCCGCGTCGTAGCCGAGTATTCGGTTATACACCGAGCTTTTTCCCGCGTTAGTTCGTCCGCAGATAACCGTTGGTATTCCATCGCTTACAGCACGCCCCGTGCCGTACGTATCAAGCAGATGCCTAACTCCGCACAATACCTCTGAAATCTCTCCCTGCATCTCCTCGCGGCTCATATCCGCAAGGTCCTCGTCGGGAAAGTCTATAACTGCATATATACCCGATAAAACTCTCAGCAACCGATTATAAAGCTCGGTCATCTTAACGGATAGACGTCCCTTCATGCCTCCGCGAGCCAATAACAGCTGACTATCGCTTTTCGCTTCAAGCAGATTTCCGAGTGCCTCCGCCTCGCTGAGGTTCATCTTACCCGAAATATAAGCTCGGCGAGTGAACTCTCCAGCCTCTGCCGCACGCGCGCCCGCAAGCAAAACCGCCGAAAGTACCTTGCGCGTAACGAGTATTCCGCCGTGACAGCTTATCTCTACCGTGTCCTCACCCGTAAACGAATGCGGTGCACGAAACACAACCGCCATAACGTCGTCAACGCTAAGCCGGTCATTCTCGTTCGACGGCATAAATATCTCACCATACACCATTTTTGCGTGCTCGGTGTCTGCAAGCGTTCTTCCCGACGCAGCCCTGAAAACTCTGTCGGCAATGTTTATCGCCTCGCTTCCCGAAATGCGTATTAGCGCGACACCTCCTTTTCCGTAGGGGGTAGAGATAGCGGCGACGGTATCAAGGATCCTCATAAAATACCTCACAAGTAAAAATTAAAAAGCTGTCGCCAAGCGACAGCTTTTTATTGCAAAAGATTACTCAGCAGCCTCTACTGCTTCCTCTGCCTCGTCGCAATCGTCGATAGCGAGATCGCAATCGTCGCACTCGTCAAGAAGATCGTCGCAATCGTATACGAGATCCTCAGTGTACTTCTTGATAAGCTTGTAGATAACGAAAGCGATTGCGCTTGCAGCTGCAACAGCAGCTAACGTAATAGCAATGATCTTGCCGTAGTTAGTCTTTTTCTTGTGAAAACCGAACATTTTTGTTTCCTCCTGAATTATAACATTTCGCTTTTGAATAAACATCCAAAGATACTAAGTATAGTATACCATATTTTTGAG
>CAZSSE010000226.1:0-2403 GCA_964609165.1 uncultured Lachnospiraceae bacterium | reverse complement strand
ATATAAGGTGGAGTATTGTTCTCCAAGGATATTACCCGGAGGTTTTTATGACGTATAATGACATCTGCAACGCGCTTGCCGCCGCAGAAATTGAAAACAACAGAGGCGAGGCTTCAATGCTTATCTGCCGTTTTTGTAATATAAATAAGGCAGATCTGCTTCTGCGGCATGACGAGGATTTCAATTCACCCGAGCTTGAAGCAGCCGTGGCAAAGCGTTGCGAGCACTATCCGCTTCAGTATATTCTCGGATATTGGGATTTTTGCAATGAGACCTACCGTGTGAACGAGAACACTCTCATTCCCCGTCAGGACACCGAAAAGCTGGTCGAGCTGGCAGTACGGCTTATACCCGAAAACGCGAGGATCATAGACCTGTGTACGGGAAGCGGATGCGTGGCGATCTCAACGCTTGCCGCCCGTCCCGACTGCCGCGCAGTTGCTATAGATCTTTTTCCCGATACGCTTGACGTTGCGCGCGAAAATGCCGAAAGCAACCGTGTCGGCGACAGAATGGGATTTTTGGCGCAGGATGTGCTATCCCCCGAATTTATGGACGAGCTTGGAAAATTCGACTGCATACTTTCTAATCCCCCGTACATAGAAACGCATCAGATACCTCTGCTCGATGAGGAGCTTTCATTTGAGCCCGAGGCGGCACTTGACGGCGGCGATGACGGTCTTGATTTTTATCGTGTCATCATCGGAAGCTATGGCAAATATCTGAGCGAGGGCGGAATTATGCTGCTTGAAATAGGATGCGATCAGGCAAAGGCGGTATCGGCTATTGCGGGAACGGCAGGTATGAGATGCGAAATATTCAAGGACTACGGCGGAAACGACCGTGTCGCATATCTCAGATATGACAACAGACCCAGCATAGACGATCACATTTCCGACGGTATAGGCATATAATATATAGCACTGAAAATTATAGGAGGTTCTGCTTTGAATATAGTTGTTCTTGCGGGCGGTCTTTCCCCCGAGCGTAATGTATCACTTACCTCGGGGTCGCTTATCTCGTCCGCTCTCAGAAGAAAGGGACACAGGGTCCTTATGATAGACGTCTACGAGGGGCTCAAGAGCATCGAAAACCCCGACCGACTTTTTACTCTTGATGATACCGTTACTTATTCTGCCGGTTCAAGAGCACCCACGCCCGACGAGCTTGCCGAGATCAGGCGCAGAAACGGCGGACGAAACGAGCTTATCGGCGAGAACGTGATAGAAATATGTAAATTCGCTGACGTAGCATTTCTCGCGCTTCACGGAGATATGGGCGAGAACGGTCAGCTTCAGGCAACGCTTGACGTATTTGATATAACCTATACGGGAAGCGGATATATAGGAAGTCTGCTTGCGATGGATAAGGATATTGCAAAAAAGCTATTGAGTGATGCCGGCATACTTACTCCCGAATCGGTTAAGTTTGATTCACATAGCGGCTCCGAGAATATCGATCACGCTATCAAAAAAATTGGCTTTCCCTGCATCGTAAAGCCCTGCTCCTGCGGATCGAGCGTCGGAGTATCTATGGTAAATAATAAGGAAGAGCTTGACACCGCACTCGAGCTTGCAAAAAAATACGAGAGCTCCGTGCTCATAGAACGCAGAATTTTTGGCAGAGAGCTTACGCAGGCATATCTTGACGGCATGACGCTCCCCCCCGTAGAGATCATACCGAAATGCGGATTTTATGACTACGCCAATAAATACGTAGCGAACGCCACCGAGGAGATATGCCCCGCCAATATAACGTCCGATCAGCTCGCAGATATAAGCAAAGCAACCGCAAAGGGATTTGAGACGCTCAGGCTCAATGGATATGCAAGATTTGATTACATACTCGATAATGACGGCAGATTTTGGTGTCTTGAAGCAAATACGCTTCCCGGCATGACGCCGACAAGCCTTCTCCCTCAGGAGGCGGCAGCGGTTGGAATTGATTACGATTCTCTGTGCGAGAAGCTCGCGTATATGGCGCTTGCAAAAAAAGATAAATAGGTATTTGTGATACTCTGCCCCGATCAAACGTATCTGCCGATCGGGGCAGAGATTTACGTATTTAAACAAGAAAAAAAGATAAATTATCGATTTATCAAAAATGACTTGAAATTTGAGCAAAAATGTGTTATAATATTCAAGCAAGCAGATGACGGCAGGCTCCATAACCTTTATGTGGTAAAGTTGCAGAGCTTTTTGAGCATACATTGTTAGTGGTTACGGAGCGGCAGTGGTTTGCCGAGTGCGAGCTGCACCGCAACGATGACAGAGGCTTGGTCACAGCAGAAAGCGCAGCGAACAGCTAAACGTAAATAAATATTTTCGGGGTGTGGCGCAGCTGGTAGCGCGCGACGTTTGGGACGTCGATGCCGCAGGTTCGAATCCTGTCACTCCGACCAAA
>CAZSSE010000225.1:0-2403 GCA_964609165.1 uncultured Lachnospiraceae bacterium | reverse complement strand
ATAACGCCGAGTGCGAGAAGCTGAAGTCCGCCGATAGCCCATACAGATACTACTATTGATGTCCAACCCTCAACGGTATTTCCGATAAAATGACTGATAAGCGAGTATGCAAGCATACCAATGCTCACGATAAATATAAAAAATCCGAGAACGCTTATCATTCTTATCGGCTTTATCGACATTGACGTAACGCCTTCAAACGCAAACGCCATCATCTTTTTGAGCGGATATTTAGACTTACCCGCAAATCTTTGCCCACGCTCGTACTCTACCGTATCGCTCTTAAAGCCTATAAGCGGCACAAGTCCGCGAAGGAAAAGATTGACCTCATCGAAATCGGCAAGCGCGTTGAGCGCGCGTCTGCTCATAAGGCGATAATCTGCGTGATCGTAGACAAGCTCAACTCCCATAGCGCGCATTATTCTGTAAAATGCGCGCGCAGTCGTCCGCTTGAGCATTTTATCGCTCTTTCGCGAAGAACGCACGCCGTATACAACGTCGCACCCCTCGTTGTATTTGTCTATCATAGCATCGATAGCGTTCACGTCGTCCTGTAGATCCGCGTCAAGGCTTATGACCGCGTCGCACTCGTCCTTAACGCTCATAAGCCCCGCAAGCAAAGCATTCTGATGTCCTCTGTTCCGGGAAAGCCTTATCCCGCAAAAGATGCCGTCCTCGGCGCACAAGCGGTCAATTATACCCCATGTGCAATCCTTAGATCCGTCGTCTACAAAGCAAACTTTACTCTCGGGAGCTATTTTTCCGGTCTCGACAAGAGCCCGCAGCTTTTCTGCCGCGCGCTTTGCCGTCTCGGGCAGTACCTCTTGCTCGTTATAGCACGGGATAACAAGATATAGCTTCATAACAACTATCTCCAAAATTCAAAAATTCTTTCAAAATTCAACAATTGCGCCGTAAGCCCCGACACGTTGACGATATAGTCGTATATAAGTGCAAAATTTGCAACAAACGCAACCGCAAGGCTAACGACAAAGAAATAATATACCAAATTTGTAATCAGCTTGCGTTCGCCCTTTTTATGAGTAAGCACCAGCACATAAATTATCATAACGGCACCGAGTATCAGCTCTACAGCAAAATCCGCAGAGTATCTTACTCCGTATCCGCTTTCCCATATTGAGAAGATTATTATAAACGGAGCTATCACGCAAGCAGAAAGCACAATAAGAAGCGCAGGAAATCTGTTCTTTTTCTCAAGCCTGCGATACGCTCTTGCCGCGCCGAAATATCCGAACATTGGCAAGGCTCTCCAGAAAAGTCCCACCGCGTTTCGGTTGGCGACGAAATAGTACCCATTGACGTCAAGCGTGGAGAAATTGGAGAAAACAAACGGGAAATCGGGATGTACCTGCGGAAATGCAAAAAGGTAATTCCAAAATCCTATCGCAACGAAATCGGTATGATACTGAGCCTTTGTAAAATCGTTTATGGTCAGAGAATACTGAATGCCGAAATCAAATACAGAACCGAAACGCATATAATTATACGCCATCTGTATTCCGCCGATAACCGCAAAGCAGGTCAGTGCCGATGCAAGGTAGCCCGCAGAGCTCCCTACCGCACTTATTTTATCCTTCCTTGCAGCACGAAGATTTTTAAAAAATCCGAATACTATAAACACAAGTGCCACCACGCAGTAAAGCGCAAGCGTAGGTCTGCAAAGCACCGCCATTGCAAGGCAGAAGGACGATGCACAAAGCGACAGCCTGCTTATTCTGCCGCTTCCTACAACGCCCGAACGAACGAGAAAATAAAATCCCATCATTGTGAACATAAAGCCCGATGCCTGCGCGATCTCGTAAAAGAGCGGTGAGCAAAAGCAGTACATTATTCCCGAGCAAAGCTGAAGTATTATAAGCGAGCAGATGGCTATACCCACGGTAAGCTTTTCGAAAAATCGCTTGAGTATTTCAACGAACAGAAGGCTTAAAAATACGATTCCGACAACGCCAAATAAAAGCACCGCCTCCGGCGTCGGAAAATAATATCCCGTAATAAAATTATATGGCAAAAACAGCAGAAGAACAAGAGCTATGCCGTAGTATGAGTAGTATTTACCGTCGTAAAGCAGATGATCCCATTTATAGGATATAGGCTCTGCCAGACGCTGGCTCCAATCGTAAGGATTTTCAAGTGCCATAAGCTCCTCGCTTGGAGTGCCGAGCAGATGAACCTGCCCTGCCCTGAATGCATCTACCAGCTCTTGTGTTATCTGATTTCCAGACGTTAGCGCAAAGCTTGAGAATGGCTTGCCGACCGAGCTGAGGTTATATATTACGGTCAATGCTACTGCGACTACCGAAAAGACGACTGTCACGGCTATGGCAAGCAGGTTGAAGAATTTTCTTTTTTTACAGTATTCCTCTTTGAACGAAGGAAATC
>CAZSSE010000224.1:0-2421 GCA_964609165.1 uncultured Lachnospiraceae bacterium | reverse complement strand
ACCACCTTTGCGTGGTTCACCGACACCGCTTCTACTGCGGTAAACAAAATTCAGGAAGGTACTCTTGACGTTGCTCTCGAAATGTGGGACGGCGAAAAGTGGGTAAATGCCGAGGGCGAATCTCTTAATTTCAAGACAGCAGACAACAGAACAGATATTCTTTGGGAGCCCGGTTGCACCTATGAGCTTCCCAAGCTTCGTATCGTAAACAAAGGCGACCTTGCTCTTAAGTATCAGGTTGTTATTTCGGGAATCAACGGAGACGCAAAGCTCAATGAAGCTATCAAATGGGAAGTTGGCATTGAAAAAGGAACTTTCTCAGGTATGGTCACTGAATGGAGCGAGCTTGGCGGATATAATTCTAATCTGTATCTGAAGGATCAAACCATGAATCCTGTAGATAAGGAGTTCATAACTCCCGGTGTAACTATGGTTCGTCCTACTGAATTTACGATTAGAGGTAGCATGAAGGAAACTGCCGGCAACGAGTATCAGGGTCTTTCTATCGACGGTATTGCAATCACAGTAGTTGCTACTCAGGCATCTGTTGAAAATGATAGCAACGATCGTTATTACGATGAAAATGCTACATATCCTATTTTAAATATTACGGCTTCCGCAGATCCCGCAGACATCAGTGCTAAGATTGATGAAGTTGTTGCAAGCGGATCAGATACTCTTACTCTTAAGGTAGCCGATGCCGACGAAACAGCAACAGCTATGCTTCCTCTTGCTGATTTTCAGAAGATCAAGAATCTCACAATTGATCTTGGCGAAAACGTTGTTCTCGGCGTTAGCGGCAATAACCGTGGTATAGTTCTTGGTGGCAGCACTCTTAAGATCACAGGTAAGGGCACTATCGGTGGAACCGATTGGCTCGCAGCTTGCGGCGGTGCAACCCTTATCATCGAAAACGAGGGCGGATTTATCAGAAACAGCGTAGGTGCTGTTACTATTCGTATGGCATCCTACGGTGCTAATGTTATTATAAGGAACTATGACATCGGCAATCCCGATGACCGTCATCCTCTTATCGGTGTAGGCGATATGGATTCTATCGTATCTCCTAACGGATACACAACTCCTTCCAAGCTTACCCTTGAAAATGTTACTATGAACAATGTCGTTTATAGTGAAACTGTCGGAGCATGGGTTGCCGGCGGTCAGGGTATTCAGCTTTATAAGGGTAGCCTTGATGTAACTACATCCAATGTTACCTTCAACGGCAGTGCTGATCTTACAGCAGTTGTAGGTCCTATGAGCACCGATACAGCGTTCCTTGTTGTAAACAATTCTGCAAGCGTTACGGCAGCAGCTACTCTTAACGGTGCGGCTGTTAACTGATTATTTGCGTTAACAAATTAAAAAGTACCGACAGGGAATTATCGGCTTGTATAAGCACTGTTCTTGATTAAAGGACAAGACTTGGCAATAGAAGTCCCCTCAACCCTTGCGGTTGAGGGGCAATCAAAGGACATAAGCAATCGTTTGTGTCTTTTGATTGCCTAAAGAAAGCTTACGAAAGGAGTATTGCATAATGGAAAATTATGGAGCAGTGATTGCCGCTGCGTTGATCTCGGCGCTTATTGTTTTAATAGCTGTATGGCTAATTAAATATTTTGCTCGCTTTAATAATGATACGCGCCGAATTACACGGGAAATGCAGCGCGCCTGCGATGACGGCAAATATCGGTATTGGCGCAAAAAGCTTCGTTGCCATTACCTGTGTCTTATTCCTTTTGTGAATGAAAGAAATGTAAGGCGAATCTATAAAAGTATCTATCATAGATCGGGTAGCGGCAAAAGCACAAAACGAAGCGACGGATTGTATCATATTCTTGCACCCTCTCTGATCGGCATTTGTATTTGTGCCGTGTGCCTTTGCAGTGCTTCGTGGGCGTGGTTTACCTCAACGCAGACAAGCAGCGTTTCGGATATCAGGGCTGCTACATATACCGTTGACGTTACTGCCGTGAAGGATGAGAGCTCGGCAGAGGCTACAAGCAACGGCGGTATATATACAATACCTATTGAAAGCGGTAGCTCTTATGAAATAACAATTACCGCAAACGGTACTGCCACCAACGGCTATTGCACGGTGACTGTGGGAGAACAAATCTACCATACTCCGCAGATCGAAAGGGATACTGATTTTACATTTACGCTCAATGCT
The DNA here is from genome assembly GCA_964609165.1 of uncultured Lachnospiraceae bacterium. Classification (GTDB taxonomy): domain Bacteria; phylum Bacillota; class Clostridia; order Oscillospirales; family CAG-272; genus HGM12713. Next base: position 248 of record CAZSSE010000224.1, on the reverse strand, counting down.
TACCAAAGCGGCATTTTGACGATCACGCCGCAATGGGGCACTTGCTCGGCAAGTGAGAATATAATAAATCCCGAAATTTCAATTGAATCAGGCACAAAGCCGTAACGATTTTTTTCGTTATGGCTTTTGCTTATCTATAGTTGTTGATATACTGTTGACGCATAAAGCAAGCCTCTGCCGTTCTGACAGAGGCTTACGCTTGTATCAGTTTATCAGTTATCATCGTCAAGCTTAAGCACAGCCATAAA
>CAZSSE010000223.1:0-2427 GCA_964609165.1 uncultured Lachnospiraceae bacterium | reverse complement strand
ATCACGCGCCATGGCATCGATCCGACGTGTTGGCGAGGTGCTGGATTCGGAGCCGGTTATTGCCTCGGGCGACAAGCATCCTGATAACAATGTGGGCGAGGAGATCGCGGTTTCCTTTGATAACGTAACGTTCAGATACCCCTCGGCTACGGGACGACCTGTTTTACACAATATCAATATCGAGATCAAAAAGGGAGAAACCTTTGCAATAATCGGAGCTACGGGTGCCGGTAAGACCTCGCTTGTAAACCTTATACTTCGGTTTTACGATGCGACCGAGGGAGAGGTGAGAGTGAACGGAATTTCGGTAAGGGAATACGATCTTGGCGATCTGCGCTCGAATATATCCTACGTTATGCAAAAAAGCGAGCTTTTCACCGGTACTGTTGCCGAGAATATCCGTTGGGGTAATGAGAATGCGACGGACGATGAGGTGAAGCATGCGGCAAGAATAGCGCAGGCAGATGACTTTATATGTGGATTTGCCGATGGATATGATACATATATAGCTGAAAAGGGAGCGTCACTGTCGGGTGGGCAAAAGCAGAGAATGTCTATCGCACGCGCGCTCGTGCGCCGTCCCGAGATAATCATTCTCGACGATGCGACCTCGGCTCTTGATCTTGCCACCGAGGCAAAGCTGAGACACGCGCTGCGCGAGGAGCTTTGCGATGCCACCGTAATTATGATAGCGCAAAGAATAGCGAGTGTTAAGGATGCTGACAGAATAGCGGTAATTGATAACGGTACGATCAAGGATTGCGCATCGCACGAAGAGCTTATGCGAACGAGCGAAACATATCGTGATATTTATAATTCGCAAATGAAAAATTCTGACAGAGAGGAGGTGTCTATCAATGAATAATGCACCGAGAAAAGATCAGACACCGCCTAAGATCCCCGATATGCGACGTCCCGGAGGCGGAGGCGGTCAGATGGGCGCGCGCGTCAATGCGGAGAAGCCCAAAAACACATGGCAGACATTGCTTAGACTTCTCAGATACATCGGTAAGAGCAGGATGCTCGTTATAGCGCTTGTCATCATTATGGCGGTCGTTACAGTGTCTGATCTTGCAGGACCCGCGCTTCAGGGTGCCGCAATAAACACAATTTCGGTAGCCGCCGACGGAAGCCTGTCGGTAGATCTTGACGCTATGATGGGATACCTTGCGGCAATGGCGGTACTCTTTATTATCAGCGCAGCACTTGGATTTTTGCAGGGACTTATTGCCGCAAAGCTTTCTCAGAATACCGTATATATGATGCGAAACGATCTTTTTGCAAAGATCTCGCGTTTGCCCATAAAGTATACCGACACGCATAAGCACGGCGACATAATGTCACGAATGACAAACGACGTCGAAAATGTTTCAAATGCGGTATCGCAGTCGATAGCGTCGCTTATATCGAGCGTCCTTACACTTATCGGAGCCTTTACGATGATGGTGTACTACAGCTGGGTAATGGCACTTATTGCCTGCATCACCATACCGCTGACAATTACGGTATCGGCAAATCTCGCTAAATTTATGCGTAAATATTTCGTAAAGCGTCAAAAGCTTCTCGGTACGCTCAACGGTGAGGTTGAGGAGATGGTTACGTCGTATAAAACCGTCGTTGCATACGGCAAGGAACAAAAGGCTGTAGATGAGTTTACGGTCACGAGCGGAGAGTTTAAGAAGAGCAGTATTCTTGCCCGCGTATGGGGCTCTATTATGGGTCCCTGTATGAACTTCCTCGGCAATCTTCAGTACGTACTGATAGCAGCATTCGGCGGATTTTTCGTGCTCAACCCCAATCCGCTTGTGCCCTCGTTGATGCTTGGAGATATTCACTCGATGCTTCAATATTCAAAGAAATTTACCCGACCGATAAACGAGATCGCAAACCAATATGCATCTATTCTTACGGCTCTTGCGGGTGCTGAACGCATTTTCGAGATAATGGACAGTGCCGATGAGATAGACGAGGGCACAGACGAGGTCAATATTTGCGATATTGAGGGAAATATTCGCTTTGAAGGCATACATTTTGCGTATGAGAAGGATGAGCCCGTGCTTAAAGGACTTGATCTCTGGCTCAAGAAGGGACAGAAGATCGCAATAGTAGGCGCAACGGGATCGGGAAAAACGACTGTCGTAAATCTGCTCACACGTTTTTATGAGGTGGATCAGGGTGTTATCACCATTGACGGTAAGGATATTACCAAAATACCCAAGGAAACGCTGCGCCGCTCTATTGCTATAGTTCTGCAGGATACCGTTCTTTTCTCGGATACGATAAGAGCTAATATTAAGTACGGACGGCTTGACGCCACCGACGAAGAGATGCGTGCGGCTGCTGCATTTGCCAAGGCGGATACCTTCATTGATCGCCTGCCCGACGGATACGATACGATGCTTGCCGAATCGGGAAGCAATCTCTCAC
>CAZSSE010000222.1:0-2443 GCA_964609165.1 uncultured Lachnospiraceae bacterium | reverse complement strand
GCCATAAGCACTGCCTGTCTGCCGTTCTGCACCGCAAACAGCATAGCCGCCGCCGCGCATACGGTCTTTCCGCTTCCGACGTCTCCTATCACCATTCGGCTCATCGCAATCTCACGCGACATATCCGAGCGTATCTCCTCTATTACACGCTTCTGTGCTCCCGTAAGCTCGTATGGGAGCACCGCGCAAAGCGGTCTCGGATCTCCCTTATCGCAAACGTGTGCGGGCGCGCGGCGGCTCTGTGCCCCGGCTATGGATATTCCGAGCGCAAATGTAAAAAATTCGTCGAATATAAGTCGCTTTTTTGCCGCCGCAAGTGCCGAAAAGCTATCCGGCGTATGAATATTTTTTATCGCGTAGGAATGTGTACAGAGCGAGTGGCGTCTGCGTATCTCCTCCGGCAAAATATCTCCCTCGTCCTCGGAAGCGGCAAAAAGCACCATAGCCGCGCGAATATCCTTGGCGATCTGCTTTTGAGTGATACCCTCGGTCAACGGATATACGGGCACCAGCGGAAGAAGCTGAGCTTCCTCACTGTATAGCTCGAACGCAGGAGAGGTCATAGTATACCTTCCCGCCTTTTTCTCTATGCGACCGTAAAATCTGAAGGTCGTACCGGGAATAAACGTATTTTTCAGATAATCCTGATTAAAAAAGGTTATTTCGCAGGATGCGCTGTCATCGTACACACGGAATTTTGTGAGTGTCATTCTTCCCTTGATGCGAACGCTTTTGGGCTGGGTAGCAACCGTGAGAATATATGCACACTTTGACGTGCCGTCCGCTTCCTCTATCAGCTTTATATTCTGCCTGTCCTCGTATCCGCGAGGGTAATGAAGCAGCAGATCCCCCACCGTATGTATTCCGAGCGCTGCATACGCAAAAGCACGTACCGCACCAACGCCGTACAGCTTTTTTATGTCGGTATCAAAAACGCCCATTATTCTCACCTGCCTCAAATTCAAACTTCTGACTGTTCTGACTATATTATACACAATCAAGCCCCCAATGTCAAGGAATCAGATAATCAAAAACCTGTGCCCAATTTGTTAATTTTTCACTAAAATTTATTTTTATCAGCTTTTTTGTTGACAATCGGATAAATATGAGTTATAATATAAAATAAAGTATGTGTATCCATTCCAAGGAGGTTACTAATGAAAAAAATATTTCTTGTGATTCTTGCAGCTTTGCTGATCGTCTGTATGGCATCCTGCTCGTCGAACAAGCAAGACGGCGATGCGGAAAACGCGACCGAAGCTGTAGGTGCAAATAAAAACATAGTTGATGACGAGAACGGCTCGTTTGAATATCAGCTTAACACAGAGGGTAAGTGCGAGATCGTTAAATATACTCCCTCGTCGGTCAAGATCGTTGACGTAAAGCTTCCCGCATCACTTGACGGTCGTGAGGTGGTCGGAATAGCCACCTCGGCATTCAAGGCAGAAAACTCCATCAAATCGATCACCGTTCCCGCAAGCTATACGTATATTGGTGATTATGCATTCTACGACTGCGATTCTCTCGTTACCGTTACGTTTGAGGGCAATGCGCTCACCGAGATCGGAGCAAGTGCTTTCCAGGGATGCGGCACACTCCAAAGCATAAATCTTCCCGCATCTGTAAAGGAGATAGGCAGCTTCGCATTCAAGGATTGCGCAGCGTTGACTGCGATCGATCTTTCCGGTGCAGAAACGGTTGCAACCGGTGCGTTTATGAACTGCTCGGCTCTTAAGACCGTAACCGTATCAGATGCAATATACAACATCTCCAAAAATTCGTTCTACGGCTGTGAGGCTCTTGAATACACAGTTGAGGGAGGAGCACTTTACATAGGAAGCTCTACCGACAAATATATCGTACTTGTAAGTGCGGAAAATCTTGATATTGAAGTCTGCGAGATCAATGCCGCAACAAAGGTAATTGCCGATCAGGCATTCCTTGACTGCGAATATCTTTCTTCCGTAACTCTCGGCGACAGCGTTGTAAAGATCTCTGACTCCTGCTTTGAAAATTGCACAGCACTTGAATTTAACGAGAGCGAGAACGGCTACTACCTTGGAAGCAAAACAAATCCCCATATGGTTCTTATGAGTGTTATCGATCAGTCCCAGGAGGACTTCACCCTTAATGCAGACACGAAAATCCTCTGCAATAACTCATTTGCAAACTATGCAGAGCTTCAGGATATACTCTTTGAAGGTACGAAGGAAGCATGGGAAGCTATCATCAAGGTTAATACATGGCACGAGGGCAGAACCACGAGAATTGTATTTGCAGATGAAAGTATAGATCCTATCATTTACAACTAAGGCTTACATAAAGTCAATATAAAGGACGGAAAATATCCCGTCCTTTATTGCTTTAATGTGAAAGCTCGCGGTAATATGCTCAAGTGCCAACAGCGAATACTAAATCAGCACTTGACATTTTTACATATAGG
>CAZSSE010000221.1:0-2512 GCA_964609165.1 uncultured Lachnospiraceae bacterium | reverse complement strand
GCGGTAGCTGTCGAGAATTTGAAAATACTTTGCAAGCCGCTCGTACAGCGGATGCGCCTTTTCGCCAAAATGCGCTTCGACCTCAGCTCCGATGTCGAGTATGGTTTTGCTTCCGTCTATAAGCGGCCAAACAAAGCTACCCAATTCATCAAGATGAACGTGAGATACCTTGGGCTTTTTGAATAAGAGCTGTGCTGCTCTGTTGAATATTCCCTTATTTTCAATATCAAGCGTAACAAGCCCCTTTTCGTCGCAGGACCACTTCAGCCCTGCTGCACGTACGGGACGGCGCTCCAAATAGTTTTGGGATATTACCTCTTTTTTCTTTTTCATGAGCGGTCCTTACTCTTTTTCTTTTTCCATACGGAAAATTTCAGCAAGCAAAGTATGAGCAGTCCGAATACCACAAGGCTTGCGATGCTTGCGACAGGCTCGGGCAGGTTAAGAAGTCCCGAAACGTCGATGAGCGAGTCAAGCCCGAATACGGCGAGCAATGCAAGTACTATTCCAATAAGTCCCTCGCCCGCTATCATACCCGAGCAGAAAAGAATACCATCGTTTACGATGCGCTTCTTTTCGGCTTCCTCACGCTTCATCTTGTCGAATATAAGGCGGATTATTCCTCCGACCATTATACAAGCGTTGAGCTGTACGGGCAGATATATTCCGATAGCGAACGGAAGCACGGGAATGCCTATTATTTCTGCGACTATCGCAATGAAAACACCTGTAAATACAAGCGCCCAAGGCAGATTTCCGTTCATAACGCCTTCTATTATCATTTTCATAAGCGTTGCTTGCGGTGCGGCAAGCTCCTCGGAGCCAAAGCCCCATGCGCAGTCGAGCAGATAAAGCGTTCCGCCTATCGCAAGAGCCGCGGCGACAACGCCAAGCAGCTCGCCTATCTGTTGCTTTTTTGGAGTTGCACCGAGCAGATAGCCTGTTTTGAGGTCTTGCGACGTGTCACCCGAAATTGCCGCTACTATACATATAATGGAGCCGATAGCAATAGCGCTTCTCATTCCCGCGGCACCGCTTTCGCCCGTGAGCTTTAAAATAAGTGTTGCAATCAACAGCGTTGCGATAGCCATACCCGAAACCGGGTTGTTACTGCTTCCGACAAGACCGACCATTCGCGACGACACGGTGGCAAAGAAAAAGCCGAAGATAACGACTATGACTGCGCCGATAAGAGATACGGGAATGGCGGGAACGAGCCAAACGAGAAGCGTCAGTATCGCGATGGCAATTAGGACTGTTTTTGTGCTTATGTCCTGAGCTGTACGCGAGGTGTCAAGCGTTTGTCCGCTTCTCATGCTCTTTATTGAATCGCGGAAGGTTCTTACTATCAGCGGAAGTGATTTTACAAGACTTATAATGCCGCCTGCGGCAAGCGCACCCGCACCGATGTAGCGTATATAATTGCTCCATATGGCTGACTCTCCGCCCTCCGCAAACATTGTTCCGATGTCTACCGTACCGGGGTATAGGACGGCGCTTGAGCCGAACAGCACGATAAGCGGTATCAGTACAAGCCAGCTAAGTACACCGCCTGAGAACATATATGAGGATATTTTCGGACCGCATATATACCCAACACTCATAACGGCGGGATATATTTGAGTTCCTATTTCACCCGCATAGCCCTTGACACGTGCTGATACCTCCCCGGGGACAGCCTTAAGCCCGTCTATTACAAGCTTAAAGCCGGCGGCAATGCCCATACCTGCAAATACGGTGGAGGCGTTTGCACCACCCTCCTCGCCTGCTAACAGTACCTCAGCGCATGCCGTTCCCTCGGGATAGGGAAGCGTTCCGTGCTCACGCACTATCAAGGCGTTGCGAAGCGGAACCATGAAGAAAACACCGAGCAAACCGCCGAGCAGCGCTATTAGCGTAATTTCAATGATGCTCGGCTTTTCCATCGTGCCCTCAGCTGCCCAAAGGAACAGTGCAGGCAACGTGAATATAGCTCCGGCGGCAACCGATTCGCCGGCAGAGCCGATGGTCTGAACTATATTGCTTTCAAGTATTGAATTTTTACGCATTATAACGCGTATAACGCCCATTGCAATAACGGCGGCGGGAATAGAGGCGGATACCGTCATACCCACGCGCAGACCGAGATAAGCGTTTGCGGCACCGAATATTACCGCTAAGAGAATTCCCATGATTATAGATGTAACCGTAATTTCGGGAGTTATCCTTTCGGCCGGAATATACGGCTTGAAGTTCTTTTGATCGTCCATAATATTGCACGTCCTTTCTTAGTTGATGCTTTTTCTTTGATGCTTTATTTTGTCAATCACATAATTATACCATATCTCGAAAGAAAAAGCAAGACTTTATTAAGCATTTGATTTCATCGCGGAAAATTCAAAGCCCATTGCGGTGCATTCTTTAATTTTAAATCATATATCAAACCAAATAACAGCACGTAAAAGTTGAAAATGTTATTTTCTAAACACAAACAAATACTCGTGTGCTATCAGCAAAAAGTTATATTTCACGC
>CAZSSE010000220.1:0-2515 GCA_964609165.1 uncultured Lachnospiraceae bacterium | reverse complement strand
ATCTCGCCCTTGTATGCGAGCTCACGGAAGCAGATACGGCAGATGCCGTACTTGCGGAGATAAGCGTGGGGACGACCGCAGATCTTGCATCTGTTGTACTCACGTGTGGAATACTTCTGCGCCTTCTGCTGCTTTAAAATCATAGCCTTCTTTGCCATTACTACCTACCTCCTTAGTTGTTCTGAGCGAACGGAGCACCGAGAAGCTTAAGAAGCTCTCTTGCCTCTTCGTCAGTGTTTGCAGTTGTTACGAAGCAGATATCCATACCGCGGATCTTATCGACCTGGTCGTACTCGATCTCAGGGAATATGAGCTGCTCCTTGAGTCCGAGAGCATAGTTGCCTCTGCCGTCGAACGCATTGGGGTTAATTCCCTTGAAGTCACGAACTCTGGGGAGAGCAAAGTTGAAGAGTCTGTCTACAAACTCATACATCTTGTCGCCGCGGAGAGTTACCTTTGCGCCGATCTTCATGCCCTCACGAACCTTGAAGTTAGCGACAGACTTCTTTGCGTATGTGGGAACTGCCTTCTGACCCGAGATGATCTCAAGATCCTTAAGAACTGCATCAAGTGCCTTGGAGTTCTCCTTAGCCTCTCCAACACCGCAGTTGATTACGATCTTGTCGAGCTTGGGGATCTGCATGGGGCTCTTGTACTCAAACTTCTTCATAAGCGCGGGAGCAACCTCGGCTTTGTACAAATCTTTAATTCTTGCCATCAGTCAATACCTCCCTTAGATCTCCTGTCCGCACTTTGCGCAGACACGAATCTTTTTGCCGTCAACTACCTTGTAGTTAACTCTTACGCCCTTATCGCACTTTTTGCAATAAAGAGCAACCTTAGACGCATATATAGCGCCTTCTGCGTCGATTATACCACCGCTCTCGCCCTGCTTTCTGGGCTTTACATGCTTGTGGATAATGTTTACGCCCTCTACGAGGAGCTTTCCTTCCTTAGGGGAAACGGCAATTACCTTTCCCTTAGCGCCCTTATCGTCACCGGAAAGAACAATAACTGTATCGTCTCTTTTAATATTCATCTTCGATACCTCCATTAAAGTACTTCGGGTGCGAGAGAGAGTATCTTGAGGTAATCCTTCTCACGAAGCTCTCTTGCTACCGGGCCAAATATACGGGTTCCTCTGGGGGTCTTATCTTCCTTGATGATTACCGCTGCGTTCTCGTCAAACTTGATGTAAGAACCGTCTGCGCGCTTCAAGCCGTGAGCGCTTCTTACGATAACTGCCTTGACGACCTCGCCCTTCTTTACAACACCGCCGGGAGTAGCCTTCTTTACGCAAGCTACGACCACGTCACCAATGTTTGCGTATCTGCGGCCTGTTCCGCCGAGTACGCGAATGCACATCAGCTCTTTAGCTCCGGTGTTATCGGCAACCTTCATTAATGTTTGTTGCTGTATCACTTTATTTTCCTCCTGATTTCAATACGATTTTTGCCGTATTTACTGTATATGGTTTTGTGGAGCTAAATTATTTAGCTTTTTCGATTATTTCAACAATGCGCCATCTCTTTGTCTTGGAGAGAGGTCTTGTTTCCATGATCTCTACTCTGTCGCCTACGCCGCAGATGCTCTCTTCGTCATGTGCGTGTACCTTAAGTGTGCGCTTGATGATCTTGCCGTACTTCGGATGCTTTACGTTGTCCTCGATAGCTACAACAACAGTCTTGTTCATCTTATCGCTGACTACTGTTCCGACTCTTACTTTTCTAAGATTTCTTTCTTCCATGACTATTCCTCCTTACGCATTTTTCTCTGAAAGGATTGTCATTACGCGTGCGATATTGCGCTTAACCTCGACCATTCTCTGAGGATTGTCAAGCTGATTGATCGCATGCTGAAAGCGCAGATTGAAGAGCTCTTCCTTCAGTTCCTTAAGAGTTGCATTAAGCTCTTCAGCGCTCATTTTTCTAAGATCTTCTGTATACTTTGCAGACTTCATAGCTTATGCTTCCTCCTTTACTACGAACTTGCACTTGATGGGGAGCTTGTGAGATGCAAGACGCATAGCTTCCTTTGCAACGTCCTCTGCAACTCCGTCCATCTCGAACATTACTCTTCCGGGCTTAACTACTGCAACCCAGTACTCGGGTGAACCCTTACCGGAACCCATTCGGGTCTCAGCAGGCTTCTCTGTGATAGGCTTATCGGGGAATATCTTGATCCAAACCTTACCGCCTCTCTTGATGTATCTTGTCATCGCGATACGGGCAGCCTCGATCTGGTTGCTTGTGATCCAAGCAGGCTCAAGTGCTACAAGACCGTAAGAACCGTTTGTAACCTTATTGCCGCTGGTTGCTTTTCCTTTAAGTCTGCCGCGCTGAACACGACGGTACTTAACTCTCTTCGGCATTAACATTATTTACGTCCTCCTTCTCTCGGAGCTTTCTCGCCTCTTGCACCCTCAGGACGGCGTCCGCGTCTCTCACCGTTATTTCTATTATCGCGGCGATCGTTGCGTCTGTTGTCTCTGGATGCATTTTCAGACGGTCTGTTT
>CAZSSE010000219.1:0-2517 GCA_964609165.1 uncultured Lachnospiraceae bacterium | reverse complement strand
ATTATATGCATATGGTAGTCGAATATTAATCGGTTTTATGCAAATTATAAGTTTACAGAGGTTGTACACATATGAAATATCTTGTTCTTGTTCCCGATGGAATGGCTGATGAAAAAATAGAAGCTTTAGGCGGTCGTTCACCGATGGAGACTGCCAATAAGCCATGTATGGATATGTTGGCAAAAAAATCGCTTGTTGGGCTCGTTTCAAATGTTCCCGATGGAATGGTTCCCGAAAGTGACACTGCAAATATGGCTATTCTTTCATTTGACCCTAAGGTGTATTCAAAAGGAAGATCACCTCTTGAAGCTCTTAGTATGGGGCTTACCATGCAGGAAGATGATACTGCGATCAGATGTAATTTTGTTACCCTTACAGAGGAACAGGATAATTACGAGGATCGCATAATTACAGATAATTCCGCAGACGAGATTACTACGGCTGAAGCAGACGAATTAGTAAATGCAATAAACGCAAAGCTCGGAAACGATGTACGCCATCTTTATACAGGTCTTAGCTACCGACACTGCCTTATGTGGAAGACCGATATGGACAAATATAATTTTACACGCCCGCATGATATTATAGGAAAGCGCATTGGCGAATATTTACCTCGCGAAAATGACGGCGGTGCTGAATTTCGTAAAATGATGATCGAAAGCTATGATATACTTAAGGATCACCCTATAAACATATCGCGTAAGGAAAGAGGCTTAAAGCCAGGAAATTCTATTTGGCTATGGAGCCCTGGAAAAAAGCCTATGCTTCCCTCCTTTAAGGAAAAATGGGGGCTCGATGCTACTGTTATCTCTGCCGTCGATCTTATAAAGGGTATCGGTATTTGCGCGGGAATGAAATCGGTTGACGTAGATGGTGTTACCGGTAATGTACACACAAATTATGACGGCAAGGCACAGGCGGCGATTGATGCCTTTAAAGATGGTGCTGATTATGTATACGTACACGTAGAAGGTCCAGATGAATGTGGACACAGAGCAGAGATCGATAATAAGGTGCTTTCTATAGAGCTTATAGATTCCAAGATACTTGCTCCTGTTTATAAATACCTTCAGGGGTGTGGTGATGATTTTAAGATAATGGTGCTTCCCGATCATCCTACGCCTGTAAGGCTCAGAACACATACGATAACTCCGGTTCCCTTCTTTATATATTCTTCTGCCGCTGACGCAGAAGGTGTTGATACGTTTAATGAGGAAAGTGCGGAAAAAACGGGCAGGTATATTCATGATGGATATACATTGATGGATATTCTTGTTAAATAATTATTTTGGTTGTTAATCATTTTTTAATTACGCTGAAAGGATGATAATGTGTATGTCGGATTTTGATGAAAAATTTGATGCGGAAGAAATCTCCGATGAAAGCCAATCTCTCGATGATGCGCAACACACGGTAAAGCCTGCATCTGTAAATACCTCCGGTAGCTTTCTCAAATCTTTTGTTGAACAGGTGGAGCTTTTTGTCATAATATTTGCGGCGATAATACTTGTATTCTCCTTTTTTGTACGTACCTGTAGAGTCAGCGGAGATTCTATGAATAATACACTTTATGATGGTGAAAACGTTTTGATAGCAAACGCATTTTATACACCTAAGCGTGAAGACATCATAGTTTTTCATCAAACTGACGAAAATGATGCGAGCAATAATGAGCCTATTGTAAAGAGAGTTATAGCGGTTGCGGGAGATACCGTAAAGGTTGAGCATTTTAGAAATACTATGCGAGTGACCGTTACCGATTCTGACGGTAATTCTACTGTTTTGGAGGAAGACTATATACAGTATGATTATCCATCCTATGCCGATTCTACGGTTTATGTGGAGGAAGGAACAGTATTCGTTATGGGAGATAACAGAAGTCACTCCGGAGATAGCCGGTCTTCGAGGATCGGTCTTGTGGACACAAGACGAATATTGGGCAAGGTCATTTTGCGCGTGACTCCTATTTCAAAGTTCGGTGCAGTAGATTAAAGATAACGAGAAGATAACGAGGTGAAAAATGCCATCACAAATAATCCAATGGTTCCCAGGTCATATGGCAAAAACGCGACGCTTGATTGCCGAAAATTTAAAAAATGTGGATGCTGTAATAGAAATTCTCGACGCACGAATTCCGTATAGCTCGCAAAATCCTGAAATACGAAGAATTTGTGCAACAAAGCCTTCGATTATCTTGTTGAATAAGGCATCATTAGCAGATCCTGCGGTAACTCGGGTGTTTTCTGAACGCTATTCTGATGAGAATACGGTTTGTATAGAGACCGATTGCATAAGTGGATACGGACTTTCAAAAATTGCGCCGGCGATACGCCAGCTGTGCGGCGAAAAGCTTGCGCGCTATGAAGAAAAAGGAATGGTCGGACGCTCCCTGAAGGCTATGGTCGTTGGTATTCCTAATGTTGGAAAATCTTCGCTTATAAATAAAATATGCGGAAACAAAAAGGCAAAGGTTGAGAACCGTCCGGGCATTACTTTAAACAAGCAATGGGTGGGCAC
>CAZSSE010000218.1:0-2536 GCA_964609165.1 uncultured Lachnospiraceae bacterium | reverse complement strand
GTGTTTATTACTGCTATAATTTACCTGTTGAATTATGTGATGAAATCGTGTATAATGGAGGCAGCCGTAAGAAAAGGAGGTAAAATGAGAAAAAAAGAGAAGCAAGAGAAAAAGGAGGTAAAAATGACAAGAAAAAGGAGCAATAAGACAGCGGTTATTTTAATGGCGGCGGTAATGATGACGTTAGCGTTTTTCGCTATGTCACTGACGGCGTCGGCAAAGGAATTTAAGTACGATTTTCCGGACGGTGCCGCCGATGTTAACGTAAAGCTTGACGGAAGATCGGTGCTTGACGGAGAGGCGGCAATAATAGATTCGGTTACTTACGTTCCGCTTCGCAGCTTTTCAGAGCTTTGCGGAGCAGAAAGCATATCGTGGGATGCAGGAACCCGAACTGCTACTGTTAAAAAATATAATATGACCGCGAAAATTTCACAGGATAAGGATTACATAGAAGCAAGCGGAAGATATTTTTATCTTTCAAATGACCTCAAAAATATAAATGATAGACTTTTTATCCCTGTAAGAATTGCAAGCAAGCTGTTTTCGGTTGACGTTGATTGGAACGATCAAATCAGAACAGTTGTGCTGAAAAGTACAAGCAGATCGTTTGTCTCGGGCGATAGCTTCTATGACAAAAACGACCTTTATTGGCTCTCGCGCATCATCAGCGCAGAGTCCTCGGGCGAGCCGTTTCGCGGTAAAATTGCCGTTGGAAACGTGGTGCTTAACCGAAAGGAAAATAAAAGCTACCCCAATACTGTCTACGGTGTTATTTTTGATAGAAAAAACGGCACTCAATTCTCACCTGTAGCAACCGGGACTATTTACAATACTCCGACTGCCGACAGCGTTATAGCGGCTAAGATCTGCCTTGAGGGCTATTCGATCTCCGATTCGATACTGTTCTTTATGAATCCGAGAATAGCAACAAATCATTGGATTTCCAGCAACCGTCCATTCGCATTCAGGATCGGTAATCATTATTTCTATAATTAGTGATTCTTTATTTGCATTTCAGTTTTGCTGTATTAAGCTGAATTTTTCCGAATTTATCTGAATTTATCTGAATAAAGGCGGTACCGAAGAGCTTCATTCCGAAGCTCTTTTTTAGTATAAATCAGTATAAATAAAGCAAAGCACACCCGTCGAAACTGTAGTATCCGACGGGTGTGCTTGTTAAATACTTATTTTAAAATTTTATCGATATAGATCGATCTTGTACTAATAAAAAGCGAGCCGTTATAAAGCCTATTGGCTCAAATAGTGGGATTATTCAAATACCAATTACCGTTGTGATAAACGATAGTTATTTCGCGAGTGGTTATATTATCTGGGTCGGAAGGGAGGTAAGAATCTATAGATATACGAACGAGCTTTTTATTTGAGCTTAGTCTGTTGATCTCAGCGGTATCAAAAAGATATACGCGTCGCTCGACCTTAAGTGCACCGTAGGTATTCGACTGTGCGAGCATCATAGATCCGTTTGATGCGGTGGTCTCTATAAACTTCGGAACCATTACCGTATCTCCCGATGCTACTCCGTCAAAAACAGAGCCGTACAGCGACTGTGAATATTCGTATGAATACACTGCCTCGATCTTTTCCTTTATATCCTCGACAGTAGTATATCCCGAATCAAGTCTTACGTAATCATAGCCCTCGTCGTCAGCCGAGGTATAATAATACATATACTGCTTTTCTGTATAAGGAATTGTGTAGCAATACTGATTTTTTTCTGAATTTGCATATATTTCGATGTAATATTCTGTCATGTCACCCTCTGGCGTCGGGAATTTTTCCTTTAACTGCTCCTCGGTCAATGCCGCATCAGATAAAAGTGCATAGATGTACTCCTTTAGCGGAGAATCGCGGTAAGCCAATACTGTGCTCTCCTGCTCGAGCGTGTAATAATAGTATATCAGACGCTCTTTTTTATCACCGTCGGCGTCTGTTACGTACTCGCCGGTATGAATGACGTCCGTGCTTGCCTTAGGATCCTTAACGTGCTCATAAACCGGCAGACCATCGCCGAAAACTATGACGTTAACGTCGTAAGACAGATCTATCAGCTCTCGGAAGCGCGCGTCGATCTCCTCGTATTCAGGCGGAGCCGAGCAGCTCCTTATTATAAATATCGAGCCTATCAGCAGTGCTATCGCCACTATAAGCACGATAATTCTTTTTAAAGTCATAATTTTCATATTTATATCCTTTGGTTAGTTTTTTTTGAGCCATCGCGCTGCTTATTCTTAAAAACAAGCTTTTTGCTGAAGAAATAATTAGTTATCACAACTATGACAGCGGCGACGAGCTTAGCCGAAAGCTCGTTTATATTCAGCTCCCTGCCGAAAACAACAATACTGTTAAGCGTAGGAAGTATGGTTGCAAGACCAAGTGCTCCGAAGAATGTAACGCCGTAATCAACAAAGAAGGTGATAATGCGTCCGCCTGCAAATACGCAAAGTTGACGCACAGTTGAAGATTTGTTATCGGCGTCTCAACTTTGCGTTTTTGCAGGCGGACGCATTATCAC
>CAZSSE010000217.1:0-2611 GCA_964609165.1 uncultured Lachnospiraceae bacterium | reverse complement strand
CGAGTTGAATTTTTGACTACCGTTAACTATATAGAAAAATATTTAAAAGCTGGCGACAAGATACTCGACATCGGCGCAGGTGCAGGTGAATACAGCCTTTACTTTGCCCGTAAGGGTTATGAGGTGTCGGCTCTTGAGCTTGCCGACGCCAATATTGCCGCCTTCAAAAGGAAGCTCACCGCCGATGATAAGATCGACCTCGTTCAAGGTAATGCGCTTGACCTCTCACGCTATGCAGACAAATCGTTCGATATTGTCCTTCTGCTCGGTCCGCTTTATCATTTAAAAAGCGATGCGGACAAGCAGAAATGTATCAGCGAAGCAAAGCGTGTCTGCAAAGACGGTGGTAAGATCTTCTTCGCTTTTATTTCCAACGACTTTGTTTTCCTGACCGAGTTCGGATACGATATAAATTATTTCAGCAACGGTGATTACGACAAGGAAACTTTCAAGCTCAACGACTTTCCGTTTGTGTTCCATACGGTTGATGCTGCGAGAAAGCTTCTTGGCGACAGCGGTGTAAACATATTGCATGAGGTAGCATCCGATGGCGCAAGCGAGCTTTTAGCATCAAGGATCAATGAAATGAGCGACGAGGACTACGCGCAGTATCTCCGCTATCACTTCTATATCTGCGAAAAACCGGAGCTGCTTGGTATGACTAATCATTTGCTGTTCGTGGGAGAAAATAAATAACCAAAATCAAATAAAACAATCACTTCCATTCGATAAATTCGACACAATGGAAATGATTGTTTTTCTTCGTTAAAATATAATTATTTTGAAATAGGAACGCTCCTTAAATAGTTTAATAAGTATGGATTTTCTTTAAGTTCGTTTGCCACAGAATATAAAACGGCAGCGATATGCTTACAGGGCTTTGTGCTGTCAGGACAATTACATTCAAACGAAATCTGCTCTTTTGTAGGGAGCAAATTTATCGAATTATTTGCAGTAGCAATGCGAATTTTGACGTTATACGGCGTGCTTTCACTTCCGCAAACCTGCGCGGTAATAATACCTTTGCCCACCAATAGGTTTTGAACCTTTCCGCTTTGCATATATTCGGAGCCTCTGTACAAGCGCGACCGAGCACTGTCGTAAAACGTATTTATATTTATGTTCCATTGGTCGCTTACAGTCTTGCCTATATAAACTGAGTCGTTCGTCCCGGCGGAGTATGTGCGGGATGTTTCCGTATTTCCAACCTTTACGGCAAATTCTGTAACTCGCTTGATCTTCGCTTTGCCTTCTATCCTGATTATATCACCGCTCAATACTTCAAAACGACATTGCTTAGTATTATCATCGCTTAATGAATAATGGTCGTATCTTGAATCATCATTATCGTTGTCAATGGTAACTAAGCTTATATCATTTAATACCGAAACAAGATATACGCCGGCCGGTAGATCTCTACCCACTTTATAAGTTCCTTGTGGTATTATAACTTCTTTTCCCATAATAAACCTCGCTTAAAATGATCTGAACTCGTCAAAATCCGTAAGACCGTCGCGGTCGTCATCACGTCTTGAGAAACCCCAACCGCCGTCGAAACCGCGATTGCATGAGCTTATTGCTTCGTGGCTCTCGTGTCTGTAGTCGCATACACAATCTTCAAGTAATTCACCGCAGTATTCGCAATGAGCTTCCCAGATATAATCAGAAGCGTCTTCATAAAAGCTATCTTTGCCTTTTTTATCTTTTTGCTTTACGAACATATCGTGGACAGCCAAGCCCATTAACATAGCGTCTTCTTCGTCTATGTCTATATCTTCGTTGAACTGCCCCGTCTCTTCGCTGTCGTATTCATTCTCATATTCATAATCGGTAGTTGTATTGCTATAATAGGCAGTAGTGTTATTTATGCTTGATACGGTTACAAAGCAGGTGCAACCCCCGAACGCCGGATCGGGATCGCCGGGAATACGTAACGCCTCATATAAGGATATTGTGTTTTCACCGGAATATGTTTTTGAAGTATTCGCAGCTTTTGTTTTAGTAGTTGTTCTATTTTGAGCTCGTTGTGTGGATTGTGACTTGTGTGTCTTATTTGTGGTACTACTACGAGAGTAATTCGATCTACTCCTCCTTTTGGCATTACTCTTTTTTACGCCAACGGAAACAAGCGTCACAATTTGTTTTAAAAGCCAAGATAAAGCGATAGGAATGAGAATCATAATTGTAAATATCCACGCAAGCGGATTGTCAGATTTTCTACGCCTTGCCATAAAAGCACCTCCTTCAAAAGTCATTTTACTTATATCTTTTGCAACTCATATTATTATAAAAGCTAAAACAGTAATATAGTTGAGCTCGACAAATTTGAATTTGTTACAAATTACCGATATATGCGATGGTATATGTCGGCACAGTCAGCAAACCGTTCAAAGCAAATGTATCAAAGATCGCATTTATCTCTTTCAAATATGCTTCATACCTTTCGTCACAATCACGCAAAGCGTACGAAGATGACAGCACACGATTGATAAAACCTTGTCTCTCATAGATTTGATGGTTGTCTGCTTGGAAAATCTCGCAATTACCGTCGAAGAAAGCACAACATTTTTTATCGCTGATCCCATTTGAAAAACCGTGAAATTCGGGATTA
>CAZSSE010000216.1:0-2612 GCA_964609165.1 uncultured Lachnospiraceae bacterium | reverse complement strand
ACATCAGCCTCGCTTACGGCAGAGATCCCGCGCTCACCGAGCGTATTGCAAAGATTTTTTGCCGCCGCCTCATTCTCCGCTATAAGATATATGCGGTATCCACCTCGCTTATAGCTTTCTATATCCTCGCACAAAAGCTCAAGATTTTCGCTGTAGGAAACCATATGCTTTGTACGGAATGTAAACATAGCACCTACCTTTTTACCCGACATTCCCTGGCCGAGCGAATCAAAATGCACGGTGGCCGCTCCGTCGAGGAAAAGATCGAGCATATCCGCAGACTTTGTATAATCTGTATACTTGGGAGCAATAGTACCGCCCTCAAGCAATTCTTCAACAGTCTGATTGAGATGCCATTCCGACGCCTTTATCCTGTCGTAAATCGCCGTCGTACCGCGGATAAACACGGTGCTCTGCTTTGCAAAATAATTGAGCAGGCATACACGCTCGGGATAAATAAGCGTCAAATACTTATCAAGGAAATTCAGCTCTAATCCCGCATCGATCGCCGCGATCTCGGAGGTCATTTCCTCCATTGCACGCGCGTCCTTTGACTTTGCAAACCACGAGCTTATTGCCCGACGGAGCTCGGCTCTGCCGTTCTCCCCGAGAAGTATCTCACGAGCCGGTGAAAACTCGACCTTATCAAGCGTGACAGTCATTCTCTGCGTTTCTGCGTCGAATATCTCCATTCGGTCTATTTCGTCACCGAAAAGCTCTATTCTGAACGGCAGAGCTTCCATTGTCGAGTTCCCGTCTATATCGGTAAATCTCGCGGCTGCCGGATATATGTCGAAGATACCGCCTCGAAGTGCAAACTGACCCGGGGCATCAACAAGATCAACTCGTGCATATCCAGCCGCAACAAGCCTTGCGGCAAGCTCGCTCGGCTCTATTACCGTTTTGCCGTATTCTATCACGGTATTTGCCGCGATCAGCCTTTCGGGCGGTATGGTATAGCTAAGGGCCGCGTCGGGTGTGGTAACGACGGCATCATACTTACCGTCAAGCACCCCTGACAACACCTTTAGCCTCTCATGCTCGTACTCATGGGAGGCGGTAATATTATAAAATGTTAAATCTCTGCCGACGTAAAATCCGACCTCAAATCCCTGCCTACACAAAAAGGAGCGCATACGAACGCATTCCTTTTCTTCGGGAAAGATGAGTAGCGCGGGGCGTCTGTCTGTCCTTTTGAGATCACGGAGCAATGACGCATAGACCGCGTCGGTAGCTCCCTCGCAAAGACCGGACACAAGCGTGGGCAGCGGAGTGCGCGCATTCTTTGACGTCTCGATCGCGCGAAGCAGTTGAAAATACTCGCGATCGGCGCGCACAAAATCTGTAGCTAAGGTTGTACTCATATTCATTTAAAAAATGTGTGATCCGTTTATTTTTTATTGCATATTTGCATAGCTTCCTCGGTATCTCCCGAGAGCATTTTACATAGTCCGTCGTATATTCTCGGATAATTTTCGGTCAGTGTCTCAATGTCCTTAACGTCGAAGCTCGAAAGCACCCACGACGCCATATCGTAATCGGGATGAGGCTTTGCGCCTATTCCGATCTTAATGCGCTGATAATTCTGTGTGCCGAGGCAGGTCTCGATGCTTCGCAGACCGTTTTGCCCGCCGTGGCTTCCCTTGCGGCGAACACGAATACGACCGACGTCAAGGCTTACGTCATCCGATATAACTATTATATTCTCGGGCTCGATCTTATAAAACCTCGCCGCGGCGCTGACTGCCTCACCCGATGAGTTCATAAAAGTCTGTGGCTTCATAAGCAAGACTCTTTTTCCCTCTATCGTGGTCTCCCCAACAAGAGCCGAAAACTTCGCACGATCAACACGCACGCCGCATCTTCCCGATATGTAATCTATAGCCATAAAGCCGGCGTTATGCCTTGTACGCTCGTATTCCTTGCCGGGGTTTCCGAGACCGACAACTATATATTCGACAGCCCCCGCCGATGTATCGTTTTCTGTTGAGATCTGCTTGAAAAGATCAAAAATATTAGCCATTTGAAGCAACTCCGTATCTATACTTATCCTAAATATTATATTACATTATCCCGCAAAAATCAACCGCCAAAAAGCCGATTTATTCGTGTTCATAAAAAATTTACAAGTGATGTTGGCATAAATTTCGCAAAATATATAGTCTTTTGATGGATTTTATGGTATAATATGCAGTGCACTGCGGTGGCGGGGCGTTTTGCGCCCAAATTCGTACCGCGGTGTTTTAAGATAGTCAAAAATTTATTTATATGGAGGTACATTCCAATGGCAAAGAAGTATTGCTATCTCTTCTCCGAGGGTAACGCTAATATGCGTGAGATCCTTGGCGGTAAGGGAGCTAATCTTGCTGAGATGACCAATATCGGTCTTCCCGTTCCCCAGGGCTTCACCATTTCCACCGAAGCCTGCACCAAGTACTATGAGGATGGCCGTCAGATCAATGATGAGATCATGGCTGAAATCATGGAGTACATCGTAAAAATGGAAGGTGTTACCGGCAAAAAGTTCGGCGACCTTGAAAATCCCCTTCTCGTTTCCGTTCGTTCCGGCGCACGTGCATCGATGCCCGGTATGATGGATACCATTCTTAACC
>CAZSSE010000215.1:0-2613 GCA_964609165.1 uncultured Lachnospiraceae bacterium | reverse complement strand
TTTCCCCGAACTGAACGATGAGAAGTTCAAGGTTATTTTTGATGCTATCATCAATTCCTCATTTGCGAGATATAAAAAAGAGAGCATTACGCAAAACGCTCAAGGAGAGCGGAAACGGAATACTGCTTTGCACGCAGCAAAGCTTACCGAGCAGCGTCAACTTCGAGTATGTCAATAAGATCATTATACCGAAGCTTCACTATAACAACTCCCGTATGAGTCAGTTCTATATGCGTTTTATTCGTTATACCTCAACCGAGTGGAAGGACATTTATTTCGTCACTTACGCAGGAAGTATCGAGTCGAATCTGATGCAGATGGTTATGGCAAAGGAAAAGCTCAATCTCTTTATGAAGGGGCAGGATGCAGACCTTGATGAGATCTATGACAAGTTCGGGGTGGATTACAATCTGCTCTCACTGCTTATGCGCAGAGAAGCGGATAGCGAAGGAAAGCTCCGCATACGTTGGGGCGAACAGAATATAGCTTAAAAAAATTGCATAAAGCTATTTACAAAGAGAAATAATTATGCTATAATATTATCAAACGAAACTTTGTCAAACATTCATTTGATAATGTTCAAGGAGGTTAATCTATGTTTATAGGACGAAAAGAAGAATTAGCCGAGCTGAGTGCCCGCTATCATTCGGGACGCTTTGAAATGGGTGTCGTGTACGGCTCCAGACGTATCGGCAAGACCTCACTGTTGAAGGAATTTATAAAGGATAAGGCTGCCTTTTATTTTCAGGCAAAGGAGTCGAGCGAGCTTGACAACAGAACCGCTTTCTCCACTGAAATCAATAGGCTGATCGGTGTTCCTTACTCATTTGTGTATCCGAGCTATTCGGACGGCTTCGATGCGTTGCTCAAATACGCAGACGGTAAACCGTTTGTGATCGTGATCGATGAGATCGCTTTCATTGCACAGTCGGATAAAGGCTTTTTGTCTGAGCTTCAGTTCAACATCGACCACAAATTCAAAGATACAGAGGTCAAGCTGATCTTGTCCGGCAGTACCATTTCCTTTATGAAGGATATCATCAAGGATAAGACGGGACCCCTGTTCCAGAGAAGCACGTTCCAGATGAATGTCAAGAAGCTGATATACAGTGACGCCTTGGCGTTTCTTGATGGACTTACGACAGAGGATAAGATACGGTATTTGTCCATATTCGGCGAGCATCCGTACTATCTTGAGATGATCGATAAGTCCAGAACCTTTGAGGAGAATATTTTTAATTTGTTGTTCAACAAATTCGGTAATCTAATAGATGCTCCGAACAAGGTACTTCCATCTTCGTCAAAGGATCAGAACACCTATAACACGATTCTGAAAGCAATCGCGCATAGGAGAAGAACTAACAAGGAGATTGCTGAATATATCGGTAAGGATCCCAATTACGTTGCTGCATATCTGCCGCGACTGATTGATAACGAGATCATCGAAAAGCGAGAATCCTTCAACAGAAATCAGAAAATGAACTACTACGAAATATCCGACAATCTCATTCGATTCTGGTATCGCTTTGTATTCGATAACCACGATGAGATAGCACAGAATATGGGTAGAGTCATCTATGATGAAAACCTTGAAGACATTACGCTGTTTATCTCCACGGGCTTTGAGGATGTGGCTTTGAGCTATCTGACCGAAAAAAATGTCAAGGGTGAGCTTGGATTTTATTACGAGGTCATTCGCGGATATAAGGTGGATAACTCGCAGCTTGGTCGTTCCATTGAACTTGACGGCTTGGCAAAAGGAATTGGGAAAGCGAAGAATCGACTGCTTGTTGCGGAATGCAAGTATCGCAACAAGGCACTGTCTCTTGCGGTGCTTGAGCACCTACGAGAGAGCGTGTCAATCTTCCCAGCAGAGTATTACGACGTTTATCTGTTTTCAAAGTCGGGCTTTGCTGATGATATACTTGCACTAAAGGATCCATCGGTACACCTGATTTCTGTTGAGGTTATGGTGTAACAACAAAATAACAAAGGGCAGTAGCTGTGGTTTTCATGGCTACTGCTTTTCTTATTGCAAAAAAGAAAGGATTTACTAAAATAATGAGAAAATCGGTAAAAAGAGAAAAGGAACTTGATCGGTCTTACGATTACGCAGATTCGGTTGGGTTCAAGCGAGCCGCTAAAAACGTAGGCTTTGTAAAATGCAGAGCCAACAGACGCCTGCGGCACGATGATAAAAGAGTCGCAAGAAGAGAAAAGGAGGCACAAATAAAGTGATCTATAACAAAAACGGAGAAATGTTCTTTTACGAGGACAAAATGTTTCTCATTGGTGAGGAGGTGTTTGCGACCGAGAGTGCCTTTTACGGTCTGCTCGGAAATATCTCAGAGATCCGCACGGGAGACGACCGCGATACCGAAAACGAAGGCCCTGACATATACTGCAAATTTCGCAAGCCCGTAATGGCTCGTGATAAAGGATTTATGCACGATATGATATTCGGCACTGACGACTCGGCACTCGACCAGGTTATTATGGCACCCGAAATGCTGATCCCAACAAGGACGGTTAAAACGGGACTTCCGGATATGAAGGTATAGGAAATACGCATAGTCCTACGGTTATCATTCTCGCTATTACAAGCAGATTTCA
>CAZSSE010000214.1:0-2634 GCA_964609165.1 uncultured Lachnospiraceae bacterium | reverse complement strand
ATGTACTTCCTGATAGTCTTGGCTATCATCGGATTGGTTGCCGCGATATTCTCGACGTTCGTATTTTATCAAAGACGTGATTAAGAAAGGAGGAGATTTTTATGAACGCACAAAATGTTGATAATACCCCAAAGGTTCGTAAAGAGTCGAAGAACAAAATCAAGGTCGACTTTGACAGAACTCCTCTTAAGGACCGTCTCAAGGCAAAATTCCTGTCTATGTTCTTCGTTAAGAAGGTGCTGTGGTATATAGTAAGGCTTGTCCTTCTCGTTGGAATTTCTTACATAGTTCTGTACCCCTTCTTCACGAAGATAGCAGGCTCGTTTATGTCCCCCGACGATTTCGTCGACGTAACGGTAAGACTTATTCCTAAGAACTTTACGCTTGATATTTACAAGGCAATATGGACGGAGCAGAAGTATTTTGAAGCATTTACAAACACTCTGTTCCTCTCGGTAAGCACGGCGCTTATACAGACGTTCGTCTGCTGTCTTGTCGGCTACGGACTTGCAAAATTCAAGTTTAAGGGCAACAAGTTTGTATTCCTTGCGGTTATATTCTCGCTTGTAATACCTCATCAGACGCTTCAGCTCTCGCTGTTTATGAACTTCCGTTATTTTGATATTCTCGGAATATTCGGATTGTTGGACGGCGGTGGAATATCGATTCCGTTTACGGATATCAAGCTGCTTGAGGGAGTGATTGATATCATTCCCGAAACCGAGGCATTGAAGCAGTTTACGCCTGACGGAATTACGCTTACGAATACGTATTGGCCGCTCATCATTATGTCGCTTTGCGGTCTCGCCTTTAAGAACGGACTTTACATTTTCTTGTTGCGTCAGTTCTTCAAGGGAGTTCCCGATGAGCTTGAGGAATCGGCATATATCGACGGCTCGGGTACGTTCCGTACGTTCCTGACTATCATATTGCCGCTTTCGGTGCCTATGATGATAACGGTATTCCTGTTTGCTTTTTCGTGGCAGTGGACGGACGACTTCTATACGAATTTGTTCTTCACGACCACAAAGACGGTGCTTATGCCTAAGATAGTCGGAGTTCCGACGTCGCTGACAACGGACTACGCGGGTCAGAATTTGTACTATGCAGCAATAAGAAATACGTGCGGACTTATGATAATAGCTCCGCTGATAGTAATGTATTTGTTCTGCCAGAAGTACCTTGTACAGGGTATTGAGCGTTCGGGACTTACTGCTGACTAATAAGCATACTGACAGCAAAATAAAAAAGGAAGCTTTCTTCGGAAGGCTTCCTTTTGATATTTACGGAGCATTTGCCTGCAGAACGCAGAAGATGTAGGAGAAAACAAAGCGCTTATGCCACTGCGGCATAAGCGCCTTGCTTGAATTTTTTGTTTGCTTAGTTGGCTTTGCCGAGGATATCTTATAGCGGTATAAGTATCTCAATCTCCGAGAATATCTCCGAATTTGGTTTCGTAAAGATAATTTTTCAGCTCCGAGTGAGAGCGTATTTTCAGATTATCCTCAATACGCCTTAAGCGGTAGAAGATAGAGCCGCGCGAGATATAAAGCTCTTCGGACATTTCCTCATAGGATTTGCCTGCATCGAACATCTTTAGCAGACTTAGGTCTGTGCTGTCGCAGTGGCGCAACGTTTTTTCGATGCTGGATATCCGTACTACCTCGGGGTCGTTGTAAAAATTTATCTGTAATGCCTCGGCTGAAGACTCGCCGTCTGCTGACGCACCGCCTGTTGCGTCGGAGTCGGCGTTTCCATTATTAGAGTGATTTTCAAGAAGCCTGCTCGTCCCTCCGAGGATAATGGAAAAACGGTTTGAGACCTTCGCCTTAGTAGGAACTTCAAATGTGTTGCAGCAGTGCCTGTACGTCAGCACGGCGGTCTGTCCTATGTCCATATCGCTCATTTCTATCGTTGTTAAAGGCGGCGTGACGGCAGCCGCAAGCTCGGTGTTGCTTCCGCAGCTGACTATCTGGAGCTGCTCGGGAACCTTTATTCCGTCCTTTTTGAGCTGCTCCATAAGAAGAACGGCGGCAATATCGTTAACACAGATAACACCGTCAAATTCGTGCATATGCGGCTTAAAGCCTGCAAGACAAACCTTGTAATTGCTCTTGTTTTCAAAGCAAAGCTTTTCAGGCTCATTTATTCCGCGGCTACGCATTGCATTACAAAAAGCCTCTTGCTTCTGAAGGTCCGCGCCCGAATACTTAAAGCTGCCGTAAAGCGCCAAGCGCTTACAGCCGCACGCCTCAAGATGATTTACGAGCGTTGAGACGAGGTCGTTATAATCGGCACAGATATTGGCGGCGACCGACGGATGCTCGGACGCATAGTCTCCGATAAGCACAGCCATTATTTGGTGCTCCTGAAAGAAATCCAAGACCTTGTTTATCCATGCCGTCGAGCTGCCGAGAACCATTGCGATGCGCGGAGTACCTTGGAAAAAGGCGTCATAATCGAAGCTTTCAAAGCTCTCTCCGCTTATAGCCTCTATCTTGTGCTTTTTTGCAATTGCGTATTGCTCAATCGCGGTACGCTTGTTGTCACACCATATTGATTTTTCACTGAAATTTGTTTCGTACAATACGGGAATTATCATAGCTACCCTCGTTTGTCTGAGTAATATATATA
>CAZSSE010000213.1:0-2656 GCA_964609165.1 uncultured Lachnospiraceae bacterium | reverse complement strand
GGTAACGCCGTGCGGTGTGTTAATGCAATGCCCACGGACCGTCGAGGACGTCGATCCATACAATCAATAAAGACGGTTGCCGTGATAAGGATATGATGGATTTAATTGGATCTTACGCCTACAAAATGCTCTTTGTACGGGCTATTTCACTACGTTCGAAAAATATATCGTTTTTGTACAAAAAATATCTGTTTTGGGCATTGAAAAATACGATGTTTTATGCTTTAATATTGGCGAGGTGAGAAAATGAATTGCTTTTGTATAAATCTGAATAGTACATTGAAGGTATCGCTATCCTCAAAGGAGCATCTGATACCGCCAAGAGTACATATAACCCGAAAAACCAATACCTATATTATGTATTTTATAACGTCAGGCGTTCTTCACCTTACACTTAACGGAAAGCGCGAGACATTCTCAAGGGGCGACGTATGTATATTCAACAAAAACGATACACATGCACCCGCTGACTGCACCGAGTGCGAGTATTTCTACCTTCATTTTGAGTGCGATGCCGAGCTCTGCCGCTATTGTCCCGAGCAGCTCTTTGAAATAATAATCGGCAAAAACCGCGAATTTGCGGAAAAAGGAGCGATCGATCACGAAAGATACGAGCATCTGAATGCGATAATTCCGTGGTGCTTCCGCATAGACGACAACGAGGTGTTTGAATATCTTGTCGGTGAATTTAAGAAGCTCAGGCTTCATGTGTGGGACGTGGGAATGGAAAGGTGCTTGGAGGTGTCCTTAGGTGCAACGGCTCTGCTGCTCAAGCTTGAGCGAATTTGGATGAATTCCTATGCATCTCACGCAAACGACGGCTATCTGCAAGGTCTTTCGACCGTAAGGAGGATCGCAGATTTTGTTGAGGCAAACTACAACAAGCCCTTCGGCTCGGATCAGATAGAAGAGGAATTCTCACTCTCCTACGATCACGCAAACCGCGTGTTCTCAAAGCAAATGAGCATGGGCATCATCGCTTACAGGAATCACCTTCGCATAGAAAAGGCAAAGCTTCTGCTCCTCACCACAGAAAAAAGCATGGAGGCTATCTCGGACGAGATCGGATTTTCCGACAAATATTATTTCAGCAAATTTTTCAAGCGCATCGTGGGCGTATCTCCCACGCATTTCAAGAGAGGTGAATATTTTGCGATTTGATCGCTCTGTAACCGCAATATATGAAGGAAATAAAAAGATAACGCTTATATCGCTCATCATACCGCTCCTAATGCAGCATATATTTACCCAGCTTTACGGCACGGCAAATACGATACTGCTGTCAGGCTATTCGTCAACCGCAGTATCTGCGTCAAGCATTGCAAATCAAGTCTTGGATATAAGCGTTGTGATGATGACTATGGTGACAACGGGCACAGTAATACTCTCATCTATCGAGATCGGTGCAAACGACCGAGAAAAGGCGGCGCGCTACGCTGGAACAGGTGCTGTCACCGTACTCGCGGCAGGAATTATTCTCGGTGCTGTCAACTTTTTTGCCGCCGAGCCTCTGCTTTCTCTTATGAATCTGCACGGAGAAACGCTCTCGCTCGCCTGCGAATATTTCAGAACACGCGCCCTGTTTTTGCCCATAACCGGTCTGCTTGGTTTTTTCAATCAGCTTCTTATATGCAACGGATTTTCAAAATTCACGCTTGTCGTGGGCGTTTCGAGCAATATTATAAACTTTTTGCTTTCGCTCGCCGCTCTTTACTCCGGCATAGAATTTATGACACCTATCTCGCGTGTCGGACTTGCAGTCGGTATCGCCCAGCTTCTCGGAACAGCCATAGCACTCGCCTTCTTTACGAAAAACAAATGCCCCTTTACACTCAGCTATACTTCTCGGATGATGTCAAAAATATTAAAGCTCGGCATCCCCGGTGCCATGGTATCGCTTATGTTCCGAATAGCTCAGACGGTTACTACAAGCTTCGTTGCTCTTATGGGTGACGACGTAATAAACACCAAGGTATACATCAATAATATCGTAGCTTTCGTCCCGCTTGTCTGCTACTCCATCGGCTCTGCCAATATGGTATTTATGGGAAGATATAAGGGATCGGGAGATACAGAAAAATCCAATATATCCCACCGTCAAAATCTTTCACTGGGCTTTGCGTGCAATCTTGTACTGTCGGTGCTCGTGCTTATATTCCATCGACCGCTTATGATGCTTTTCACCTCTGACCCCGATATAATCAATGCATCTGGCATTATCTTCCTCATCGATATATTCGTTCAGCTTCCGAGAGCTGTAAACAATATCTCGGAAAGCTCGCTGAGTGCCAACGGCGACGTAAGAATAACATTTTTAACCTCCACCCTGTCGTGTTGGCTCGGAAGCGTAGCGCTATCCTACCTGCTCTGCGTAGTCTTTAACATGGGGCTTGTCGGACTTTGGATCGCATTCGCCGCCGATGAAACGATTAAATCGATCATATACATATTCCGCTGGAGATCGGGAAAGTGGAAAAATATCGATGTGTGAGTAATTTGAAACAAGCCGAAAATTGAAATTTGTCCTATCCTTATCATGGCAACCGTCTTTTTTGATTGTCGGTACGTATTGCACGGCGTTACAATTCCGATTGTAGGGACCGGCGTCCCCGACGGTCCGATGGCATTAAAAATTATATGAGCATTATGCGTCGGC
>CAZSSE010000212.1:0-2665 GCA_964609165.1 uncultured Lachnospiraceae bacterium | reverse complement strand
GATATGAACCAGCTCCTTAAGGCTCTTACAGAGGCTGAGGCTTACAACGGTCCTTCGCTTATCATCGGTTACGCTCCCTGCGAGATGCACGGTGTTAAGGGCGGTATGCAAAACTGCCAGCTCGAGATGAAGAAGGCTGTTGAGGCAGGCTACTGGCAGATGTTCAGATACAACCCCACGCTTGAGAACAACAAGCTCATAATCGACTCTAAGGCTCCTACAGCTAACTACGTTGACTTCATCAAGTCCGAGACACGTTATGCTCGTCTCGTACAGTCCTTCCCCGAGAAGGCAGCAGAGCTCTTTGCTCAGGGTGAAGAAAACGCTAAGGCTAAGTACGAAAGACTCCAGAAGCTTTCTACACTCTACGGAAACGAAGAGTAATTCGATAAAACAAAAAAAGACCGTCGGCTCTGCCGACGGTCTTTTTTGTTTCTTGGATAATACGGCTCATATAAATAAATTTTGCTACCCTTCCCTCAGGAAGGGTAGCAAAACCAAACATATAAAAACAATTAAATCTCCCCAAACAGCCTCAACGCTTCCTTTGCAGCGTTTTGCTCCGCCTCGCGCTTGGAATGTCCCTTGCCACGACCGATAACGTTAGAATTAAGGCGCGCGACGACCTCAAATTCTTTTTTATGATCGGGGCCACTCTCTCCTACGACAACGTACTCAAGAAAATCGCCCTCCGCTTGCTGGATCAGCTGCTGAAGCTCTGTCTTTGCGTCAACACGCTTTGCCTTATCTGCGTTTTCATCCATAAAACTCTTTACTATCGGCAGAACGAAACGCCTTGCGGCATCAAGTCCGTCCTTGCCCGCATCAAGATATATTGCCGCCACCAATGCCTCAAAGGCATTTTCAAGTGTAGACTGCCGTTCGCGTCCGTTGTTTTTCTCCTCGCCGTGACCGAGATACAGATAATCCCCAAGCCCTATTTTGCGAGAATACGATGCAAGTGCCGCAGACTGAACGAGCATTGCACGGTTTTGAGTAAGCTCTCCCTCGGGTAGCTCAGAATAGATCTCAAAAAGATATTCGCTAACCACAACGGAAAGTACGGAATCGCCAAGAAACTCAAGTCGCTCGTTGCACAAAGCCACCCGCTTTTTCGCCTTAAGCTCATTAGCATAGGAGGAATGTGTCAACGCCTCTTTGAGAATATTCCTGTTTTTAAACGTATAGCCTATTCTCTTTTCAAGTGTTTCAATATCAAATCTCTGCATTTTTCCTCCACTGCGACCGTGATCGCAAAATTTATTTTTCTTCGTTAAGCTCCTGCGCCCTCTTGCGCTCTGCAGCTACGGCAATCGCCTCCTCGATCTCCGCCGTGATGGGCGTATCGGAATATGCGATAGCCTGTCTTATAGCATTCTTGAACGCCTTTGCATTCGACGAGCCGTGAGCCTTTATGACCGGCTTCAGAATACCGAGTATCGGCGCGCCGCCAAGCTCGTTCGCATCAAAGGTCTTTTTAATTCCTGCCATCTCTCCCTTGACAAGAAGCCCCGCTGCCCTTGTTCTGATTTTTGAATAAAATGTAGCCTTAAGAGTCTTAAGCATTACCTTGCCAAGTCCTTCCATAGTCTTAAGGAAGATATTACCCGTAAATCCGTCGGCTATTATAACGTCGCAGGTATCCTGCATAACGCGGTTTCCCTCAACATTTCCGACGAAGTTTATACTTTCGTTTGCCTTAAGTATCTTGTATGTCTCTATCTGAAGCTCTGTTCCCTTGTGCTCCTCCTCACCGTTGTTGAGAAGTCCCACACGGGGATTTTCAACGCCCATAACGTGCCTCATATAAGCACTTCCCATTATTGCAAACTGTTCAAGATATTCGGGCGTTACCACAACGTTTGCTCCCGAATCTGCAAGCAAAACGGGAGGCTTAAGTGGCAAAAGGCTTGCGATCGCAGGACGCTTTACACCCTTGACCTTGCGCACGATAAGATTTGCGCCCGTGAAAAGCGCACCCGTATTACCCGTGCTTACAAAAGCGTCGCCCTTACCATCCTTAAGCATACGCAGACCCACGCTCATAGAGGAATTTTCCTTTCCTCTTACCACCGAAATAGGATCATCCTCCATAGTAATGACCTCATCGGTATGTACGATCTCGCAGCCATCAAGAGATATTCCGTTTTCGCGTGCTGTTTTTTCTATCTCGCCACGGTCTCCGACAAGTATATATTTAACGTCCTTGTCAAGCTCCTTGATAGCCAGTCCCACACCCTTTACTGTTTCCAAGGGGGCGTTGTCTCCGCCCATCATATCAACTATTATAGTTTTCATTGATCTGCTCCTTTATTTCATCGATACTCGCAAGTGCTCTATCCGCGAGTGCCTGATTTTTTGCTACCTTTCCGCCCTTAACGCGCGTAGGAAGCGGCTCTATTATTCCGAAATTGGCGTTCATCGGCATAAATGCCGACGCTCCGCCGCCCGAAACGTATGCCGCCATAGCTCCAAGCATCGTTTTTCTCGGAAAATGAAGCGAGCTGTGTCCGAGTGCCTCGTGCGCGGCATTGATGCCTGCAACAAGCCCCGAGCCTGCCGACTCGATATATCCCTCAACCCCCGTCATCTGTCCGGCAAAATATATTCCGTTCTCTCCCGACGAAAGCAATCTGTAGCCCTCATCAAGATGCCCGGGTGAATC
>CAZSSE010000211.1:0-2682 GCA_964609165.1 uncultured Lachnospiraceae bacterium | reverse complement strand
GAAGAATACTAATTATAATTTTCAATATGCGGAGGTGCCATTACGCATAATAATAAACAAATCACAGATGCCGTTTGTACGGTGTTATTTTCGTTATTTATCTCGGTAATTGGAGTGCTTATCGTCCTATTTCCGCCCAAGAGCTTCTCAGAGCGTGAAAACCGCACGCTTTCCAAATTTCCCGAGTTTTCTCTGAGCATGCTTATAAACGGAGACTTTTTTTCGGGTGTAAGCAATTTTTATTCAGATCAGCTACCATTTCGTGAGAGCTTCGGATACCTTTATTCGATCACAGAGCTCGCTCTCGGACGCCGTGAGATAAACGGAATAGTTATATGCGGTGATGATACGCTCGTTGCGCGCCCGACAGACACAGATACCGACGTTTTACAAAGCAATCTTAGCGCAATAGACAAGCTTTGTATGCGGGATCCCTCCACAGTATTCTTCTGTCCTCCGGACCAAGCGGCTGTATTCAACGAATATCTTCCGGGTGCCATGCGCAAGTCCCGCCCAAGCATCCCGCTATATCAGGCGTCGGACAAATTTTTTGCAATTGCGGCAAGCGATCCGCAAAAATATTACTATCACACCGATCATCACTGGACGACAGCGGGGGCTTACGCCGCCTATACGGTGATCTGCGACGAGCTTGGCATTACACCACAGAACGAGCGTTTTTTTGAGTATCAGACCGTTTCTGATGATTTTTACGGAAGTGCATTTCGTCGCTCTGCGCTTTCCCATGGCATGATCGCACCGGATCATATAGCTCTTTACAGGTATGAAAGCGATACTGCTCTCACCGTCACAGACCGTCTTACGCAAAAAACGTGGCAAGGCTTGTACCGCACGAGTGCTCTCGGGACGAGTGACAAATACTGCGTATTTCTCGGAGGCAATTACGCACATTTGTCAATAACGGACAAATCCGATTTGAAACGTGAAAAAATGCTTGTTATCAAGGATAGCTTTGCCAATTCACTTATTCCCTTTCTCGCGCTCCATTACGATCTCGAGGTGATCGATCCGCGCTATGCCGAACTCTCTTATATAACCGAGCTTTGCGCCGGCGAAAAATTCGATAAAGCACTGATACTCTGCTCGCAAGATACACTTGCAAGCGAAAGATCTATAAGCAGAGCCTTGAATTATCTTCACACACAGAAAAGCACCTCAAGGCAAATACCCTGAGGTGCTTTTGGCTTTTTATCAGAACGCCCAGTTTCCGTTCTCGAATATCTTAAATTCGCTTCCGTCTGCTTTGATGCCCGTGATCGAAAGATCTGCCGTGCCTATCATAAAATCAACGTGAATATTAGAGTCGTTAACGCCCATATCCTTGAGCTCCTCGCGACTGTATTTATCAAAATCCCTGACTGTGTTTGTAAAGCCCTCGCCCATAGCAAAGTGACAAGCCGCATTCTCGTCAAACAAAGTCTCAAAGAACATGATACCGCTGTTGCGGATAGGCGAATCATAAGGCACGAGTGCACATTCGCCAAGCATAGCTGCTCCGTCGTCCATAGCGATCATCTGTTTGAGAAGCTCCTCGTTCTTCTCTGCCTTTACCTCAACCGCGCGTCCGCCCTCGAAACGGATACTGAAATTATCGATTATCTCGCCTCTCCACGAAAGCGGCATAGACGAGTAAACAATACCCTCCGCCTCTCCGGCCTTGGGAGTTGTAAAGATCTCCTCTGTAGGAATGTTGGGATTATAGTACTCACCGTCAAGCGTATACTCGCCGCCGCCAAGGAAGCTTCCCTCAGGCATAAGTCCTACTGTGAGATCCGTGCCGTTGGACGACTTATAAACGAGCTTACACAAGCCCGCGTCGTTAAGAGCCTTGCAACGCTGTGTAAAATTGCGGTTGTGTCTGAACCACTCAATATTGGAGTCGAGCATATTGCCGTCCTTATCAATTACACGTGAGGTAAGCAGGATAGCGTTCCAGAGCTTCTCGATAGCCACAGACGTGCGCACACCCGGAAATACCATTCTCGCCCATTCTGCGCCGGGCACTGCCGCGATACACCATTTGTACTTGTTATCCATAGCCTCGCGGTACGGCTTTATTACCTTCATTTTTTCCTGCATAGCCTTTGAATACTTCGCCTGATTGATACCCGCAAGTCCGTTGGGGTCGTCGGAAAGTATGTATATCATTGCAGGATTTTTTTCAAGCCTGTACTTGAGCTTGGCTTCCTCAAAATCCTCCACTCTACCGAGCACCTTAGCCTTCTGGTGTCTTATGTGCAGCTTTGATACCTTAAGATAGCTCCAATCAACGATAACACGCGCCGCTCCTGCCTTGTAGCACTCGTCAACGAGCATAGCTATAAACTCGGGCTGATCGAGCCCCGCATCTATCATAACCACGTCGCCCTTTTTTGTAGCAACACCGCTCTGCGCGATAAGTCTTGCATATTCTCTGAGTATTGTCTTTTTCATTTTTATCTTCCTTTTGCTTTAAAAATCTTTTTATTTATTATATCACACATTACACGAAAATGCAAAGGTTTTTACAATCTTTTATACAAATCTAAGCCATTCGGTAAATTCTTAAAGTAAATTCAACTTCTAATTTGCACTGCTATATTTACTGCCAAAATAAAATTAAAATATTTTTCAAAAATGTTATGATACAATTGATAGGTGACAAATAAAAAGAGAAATAGC
>CAZSSE010000210.1:0-2699 GCA_964609165.1 uncultured Lachnospiraceae bacterium | reverse complement strand
GATGGAAGCATTGATTTACATCGTTGAAGATGATGAAGGTATCAGAGAACTGTACGACGGTGCTTTTGAAGGCGTTTTCGACACAAAAATGTTTGAGAACGGACACGACTTTTTCGAGTGCTTCGAAAAAGCGCGTCCGAGCCTTATTATCCTTGATATAATGCTACCCGATATGGACGGTTATACCATTCTCACAAAGATCAGAGAAATAGACGAAAAGATTCCCGTTATTATCGTAAGCGCAAAGTCCGACGAGATCAGCGCAGTTAAGGGATTGAACAAGGGTGCTGACGACTATATATCCAAGCCGTTTTCGGTGCTTGAGCTTATCGCTCGTGTTAAAACCAATCTTCGCCGTGCAAATCTCTATGTTACAAATCAAAACGGCTTTGTTGTCGATAACAATGTATATAAGATCTTCTATGAGGACAAGGATTTGGGACTAACGCTGAAGGAATTCAGGCTTCTGAAGCTTTTGATCGGCAAAGCAGGCGTTACCGTAGAGCGTGAAGAGCTTTTCCGTGAGATATGGGGTGACGGATTTATGGGAGAAACGAGGACGCTTGATATGCACATTGCGCAGCTCAGAGATAAGATCAAGACGAACGGAGGCGGCGACGTTATCGTTACCGTGCGCGGTATCGGCTATCGTTTTGAAAAGCAATGAAAAAGAAGATATTTTTAAGGTTCTTTGCAGTAACTCTCGTTTCGGTGCTTTTAATGTTCGTTTTCGGTCTTGTTGCCGTTAATCTTAACACGAAGCGCGTAGTAAACGAACGTCTGAAGGAAGAAACCGAGCTTGCTGCAGCCCTGATAAACGACAAAAGTGATTTTGTAAGCTTAGATCAATATAATGACGATCCCGACCTGCGTATTACCGTTTTTGATCTTGACGGAAACGTGCTTTATGAAAGCTACACAACCGTCAAGCTTGAAAACCACGCAGATAGAGAGGAAGTTATAAATGCGATGGACGAAAGTCCAACTACCGTCGAAAGATATTCCAATACCTTCAAGTGTGATATGACCTATTATGCGGTCAAAACAACACTTTCTGACGGCAGTGCAGTTATTCTTCGTCTTGCCGTAAGAAGCAGTCAAGTTACAGCTTATATCACCGCGCTGATACCTCTGCTCATTATAGTTCTTGCAATATCCTTGATAATTTCCTTTGTTTTTTCTAACATCCTCTCTCGTAACCTGTCCTCAAAGGTCACCGAAATCGGCGATAGCCTTAAGAGCTTGAACTGCGGTGAATACGTTCCGATAAAAACCGACATGAGTGAACCTGAGTTTTTCGCCGTACTCAATCAAATCAATGAGCTGAATGCAAATATTCATAGCCATATCCGTGTTGCAGATGGAGAGAGAGCTAAGCTGAACACTGTGCTTGATAATGTATTTCAAAGCATTATTGCCCTTGATTCCTCAAAGAAAATTGTGTTTGCCAATAAGAGTGCGTTCGCACTATTCAATGGCACATACCGTGATATTGGTCGTGATTTGATATTCCTCATTGAAAATCTTGAAATATATGAAAATATTTCGAGCCATTTGGGAGAGAATTACGCCTTTACCTGCTCTTATAACGGTATGGAGCTTTCCGTTGTCATCACTAACGTGACCGACGATGCGATTTCTGACGAGATAGCTGCAATTCTTATCGTGACCGATATAACACAAGAAAAGCTCGTTCAAAAGCAAAAGAGCGATTTCTTTGCCAACGCTTCACACGAGTTAAAAACGCCTATCACGGTTATGCAGGGATTTGCCGAGGTTCTTATGAATAAGGAAGGCATTGACGATACCTCCAAGAAGCAGCTTGGTCGAATTTATAAGGAAAGCCTTAGACTCGGTTCTCTTATCTCGGATATGCTTATGCTTTCAAAGATCGAAAGCGGCGATGCGCAAAAAAAAGTTCTTACCGAGGTGGCTCTTGAAGATATTGCAAATGAGGTTCTCGACGGACTTTCAGAAAAGGCACAAAGCAGAAGTATCACCACAACTATTGAGGGCTCTGCGAAGCTTACCGCAGATCAGCCTATGATATTTGAGCTTGTTGAAAACCTTGTATCTAACGCTATTAAGTATAACAAGGACGGTGGTTCTGTTACAATTTCGATTACCGATACCGATGCAGGCGTTTGCTTGAAAGTCAAGGATACGGGAATTGGTATCGAAAAGGAACACCTTCCAAGGCTTTGCGAGCGCTTCTACCGTGTTGATAAATCCCACTCCAAGCGTATCGGAGGAACGGGGCTCGGTCTTGCTATCGTTAAGCACATCTGCGCTGTTTCCGGTGCGGAGCTTTCCATCGAAAGTGATTTTGGCATCGGCACTACCGTTACGATCGTTTTTAGTAAATAATAATTCAGCGGCAAGGATTTTTATGTCCTTGCCGCATAATATACTTGCATAATTAGTATTTTTATAATATCCATTGAAAAGGTTTGAATACGAAATTTCACCGCAATGGAGCCGCATGATGATTGAAAGAAAACAATCACCGCACCGCATACAACAATATCGATTGTACTCAAAAAGTCTCCCGTTATATGTATAGCTAAATAATATATACTCCATTTAGAGCAAGAATGGAGAAGCTGAATAACACCTTCATACACTCGCTCCTTTTTCAAATTGAAATTTGAAATTAAAAAATTTATAGGTGGTTATACCACCTCGTAGGAATTTAATAA
>CAZSSE010000209.1:0-2706 GCA_964609165.1 uncultured Lachnospiraceae bacterium | reverse complement strand
GAACTGATAGTGGCGCTTTAGCACCAGCATTACGCGGTCTCCCCTCTTTATGCCAATGGATTTAAAGTAATTTGCAGCTCTCGCCGATTCCTTCTTCATATCGCTGAAGGTAAATCTCCGCTCCGTACCGTCCTCGCTGACGTGAAGCATCGCAAGCTTATTTGGCTTACGCTTTCCAAGCTCGTCCACAACGTCGAAAGCGAAATTGAAGCGATCCTCGTTGCGGAAGGCAATTTCCGTAAGAACGCCGTCCTTTTCGGTGGGAATGATGAAATCGTGATATACTCTCTGCTGACTATCCTCGTCTCGACGCTTGGTTGCCGTCAAAGAAGCAGCAGCCTGCTCATCCTCTCTCGCCGCTTGATTGCGAAGCACTATTGCGTAGAACGAGCAATCGCCTCCGCCTACCGCGATCATCCCGTGAGGTGTACCCGAATCATAGTATATACAATCTCCGGGATTAAGGATCTCGGTATGCTCGCCGATCTGAATTTTCATCTGACCGGTGATAACAATATCACATTCCTGTCCCTCGTGTGTTACCACCTCGATCTTCTCGTTCTCCGCTCCGTCATGGTATTTCATATCCATATAAAGAGGGAGTGCGATACGGTTGCGAAATCCCGATGCAAGGTTATATCCCACCATATTATGAGCTTCTTCTATTTTCTGTCCGTCTCCTCTTCTTGTCAAGGCGTAAGAGCGAAGCTTCGGACTTTTACCCTCAAGAATATCGCTCATATCGACACCAAAGATGAGAACACAATGATAAAGGAAAGCTATACTGAGGTTTTTGTTACCGCTCTCGCACGCTTCATACTCACTCTCGCTAATTCCTATACGCTCTGCCATCTCAGTGGTCGAAAGACCCGTGACCAACCGCAACTCGTGGATACGGTCGGCGATTTGTTTTAATTTATGCTTCATTATGTCCATAAGCTGTTATATACCCTTCTTTTTTGAAAGCGCCACATTAACGGATCCCGCTTGGCGCATATTTAGTCGCAAATATTAGTTTGCGGATCAAAGCTTGTTACGCATTATCTTACCGCTTATCGTCTTAGGCAATTCCTTGCGGAATTCAACGATTCTCGGATACTTGTAAGGTGCCGTATGAAGCTTTACGTAGTTTTGAATATCCTTTTTGAGCTCTTCGGTGCCCTCGGTTCCGGGAACGAGAACGATACAAGCCTTTACTACCTGTCCTCTGACCTCGTCAGGTGCTGCGCATACGCCGCATTCAAGAACGTAAGGAAGCTCCATGATCGTAGATTCGATCTCGAATGGACCGATTCTGTATCCCGATGACTTGATAACGTCGTCTGCGCGTCCAACGTACCAATAATATCCGTCCTCATCTCGCCATGCAAGATCTCCCGTGTGATACATTCCGTCGTGCCAAACGCTCTTTGTTGCCTCTTCATTGCGGTAATATCCAAGGAATACCCCACAGCTTGTTTTGGGCTCGGTATGAATAACAATCTCACCGTTTACGCCGTCCGGCACGGGATTTCCATCGGCGTCGGCAAGGTCTATACCGTATCCCGGAACAGGCTTACCCATAGCACCGGGCTTAAGCTGCGTACCGAGCAGATTAGCAATACCAAGTGTCATCTCTGTTTGACCGAAGCCCTCCGCGATACGAAGTCCCGTAGCCTTTTCAAACTGATAGAATACCTCGGGATTGAGAGCCTCGCCCGCGGTAGTTGCGTGGCGAATTGTGGAAAGATCAAAGCGGCTGAGGTCCTGCTTGATGAGCATTCTGTACATCGTAGGCGGTGCGCAGAAGGTGGTGATGTTATATTGCTTGAAGAGAGGCAGTATCTTTTCTGCATCGAAACGGTCGAAATCATATGTAAATACTGCGCACTCGCACAGCCATTGTCCGTAAAGCTTTCCCCACAGAGCCTTGCCCCAGCCCGTCTCGGAAATTGTGAAATGAAGTCCGTCCTTTTCGCACAGATGCCAATATTTTGCCGTAACGAAATGACCAAGCGCGTATTTATACGAATGCATTGCCATCTTCGGATAGCCCGTTGTTCCCGACGTAAAGAGCATCAGCATAGGATCGCTGCCCGCGGGAGCATCATCTGTGCGGACATAACGGCGGCTGAACAGAGAATATTCGGCATCAAAGTTGCGCCAGCCGTCTCTCGATCCTCCAACAAGGATCTTTGTAAGCGAGATCTCCAATGACTTCTCTGCCAATTCGATCTGGCGAGCAGTATCACCGTCGGCGGTACATAAAACGGCACTGACGCCGGCAGCCTGAAAGCGATAGGTAAAATCGTGCTCAAGAAGCTGATTGGTTGCGGGAATTGCTATAGCTCCGATCTTATGGAGACCGAGAATAGCAAACCAGAACTGATAATGGCGCTTGAGCACCAAAAGCACTCGGTCGCCCTTCTTGATTCCGAGAGATTTAAAATAGTTCGCGCTCTGCGATGATGCGTCCTTAATATCCTTAAATGTAAATCTGCGTGCGGTCATATCGTTTGAAACGTGGAGCATTGCAAGCTTATTCGGCTCTCTGCGCGCTATTTCATCGACCGTATCAAATGCAAAGTTATATTTATCCTCATCGGTATAGCTGACGTCGAGCAAAACTCCGTTCTCATCCTCTTTTGTATGGATAAATTTCTCACATAAAAGTGGCTCTCTTGCCGTCACCTTTACTCCCGAGCCAAGATACATAGGCTGGTCGGT
>CAZSSE010000208.1:0-2706 GCA_964609165.1 uncultured Lachnospiraceae bacterium | reverse complement strand
CGTATATACCCTGTGTTCCGGGAAGTGCCTGAAGAATAAGCGCCTTACCGAACTTGGAGGGATCCTCGGAAGCAAGTCCTGCGGCAGCCTCACCAACCATACCAACGCCCTTAGCACTTCCCATACCGGGAAGGATTGCAGCAAGAGCCGCGCCGAAAAGTGCCACGTTATTCGGCGTAAAAATAGTTGAAATAAAATCGCTGAATGTCATTTTGAATATCTCCTTTGTAATTGTTTATATTGAAATATATTGAAAATTAACATTATTCCTGATGCTCGGTATACTTCTCGGACGCGAGCGCGGGATCGAACGCAACTCCACCGTCCTCATAAAATTTACCGAAAAATTCGATATACTGTAAACGCGAGGCATGCACGAAGGTTCCAAGCACATTGATCGCAAGATTGAGCAAATGCCCCACGATAAACACAAGGACGAATACTATAAATCCGATCACCGTCGGTCCCATCATAGTGCCGAGAATATTTATTACCTGCGCTATAATTCCCGCCGCAAGTCCGAGTGCAAGTATTCTTGAGTAAGACAGCAGATCCGACGCATAGCTTATCAGATCGTAAAGTCCGAGCAAGCCCTTGACAAGCTTCATCACGATATTTTTCTCGCTTCTTCCGTGCGTAAGCACTATAAGTGCCGCCGCAGCGACCGTTACCCACAGACCGACCGAAGACATTATCGCCAGCAAGGCAAGTCCCGCAAAGAGCAGCCAATAAGCTCCTATATCGAATATAGCGTCAAGCACCTGCCCCTCCTTGCAAAGAATAACGAATTTGACCGCCATTCCCGCAATAAGATGCACCGCTCCAACCGCAAGAGAGGATATAAGGAAGCCCATCGGATTTTGCAAAGGATCGAAAAGCAGTGCAAGCGTTGCCGAATCCCCGGGGATAAGCGCGAGATTAGGAAGCTGATCCTCCGGTATTCCAAGCATGCTCTGCATAAATTTAAGCGGAAGGTCTCCGAAATACGATCCGAATATCACTCCGAATATCATACACGATATGCCGCAATATCCGAACATTTTAAGGCTTCGCTCAAGTCCCTTTGAAAGATTGAACGCCTTGACCGCGATAAAGCAGGCAAGCGTCATTATCAGGCCGTATCCAACGTCGGCAAACATTATACCGAATATTATGAAATAAAAAATACTCATAATAAACGTGGGGTCAAATTTTCCGTACTGCGGATATGAATACATTCCGAGTACCCATTCAAAGTTCGTAGCAAATCCGTTGTTCTTAAGGAGCACGGGCGGCACGTCGCCGTCCTCGGGCTCACGCAGATCATATGCACACTCAAATTTATCGAGCACCGAGACGACCGCCGCCTCACGTCCTGCGGGTATCCATCCGTCGATCACGGCAACGCTGTCTGTCGCCGCAAGCTTTTGCTTTTGAAGAGTTGCGCAAAGCTCGGTAGCCTCCACGTCGTACAGCACCTCGAGCATATCGACCTGCTGCGCAAGCTGTCGCATCTCATCAAGCAGGCTTTCATTCTCCGCCTCAAGCATCTTGATCTGTCTTTTTGCTTTTCTTATATATTCCCTCGCGGTCATATCCACGTCAGGGAAGCTCGCCCGCAAAAATCCATATGATGAAAGCAACGAACTAACCTCGTTACTATCTGACTTATAGCAGAAATACGCCGCATAAATTCCGTTTTTATCATTTTTCAAAAGGCTTGCCACCGCTCCCGCGCGGTAAAGCTCCTTGCCCGCCACGTTAAGATCGGTTGCGGCAGGCAATACTCCGAGGAAGCAATCGGTAGTCGAAGTTCCGGAAAATCCGAGTGGAAGATCGTACTGTATATACGGTATTGCAGATGTAATATCGGCATTGACCTTAACTATATCCGTTTTTATCTGCTCCCGACGCTTGACGTTTTCCAGCGTCCTTGCGGCAAGCTCCCTTGCCTCTTCTGCCCTTCCGCTTCGCACAAATTCATCCGTATCAAGCCGTTTTTTAGGCGGAAAAAGCCCCTTGCTCTTCTGAACGTAAGGATCGAGAGCGGTTATCGCTGCGCTTATATTCGCAACCGAGCCCTCAAGCTCTATACGTCTCAGATCACAGCTTACGCGCCCAATTCCGAGTTCAACGTCGTCATCGTTATCAACGTGTGTGGATATATCAACGCATCTCAGACGGATCAGCTTTTTCACGAGCAGGTCAAGATCTGTCCTGTGAGCATATACCGCAAGCCTTTTCATATTGCTTACTGACATTGTTCATACACTCCCGCAACAATAAGTCTGACAGCCTCGCGTATATTGAACTCCGCGCTCTCGCGCGCCGCATTTGCTTCTGCAAGTGCCGTCTGCTTCGCATCTCCGATCACAGCGTCGGCTCTTTCTGACGCTATTTCGAGCTTTGCGCGGTTGACCTTGAGTGCCTCTGC
The DNA here is from genome assembly GCA_964609165.1 of uncultured Lachnospiraceae bacterium. GTDB lineage: Bacteria > Bacillota > Clostridia > Oscillospirales > CAG-272 > HGM12713. The sequence goes on along the minus strand of CAZSSE010000208.1, from coordinate 293 downwards.
CTCGGCGCGTTCACAAAGGCGCTTCCCTTCGTCCTCGGCGCGGCGCACTCTTGCGGCAGCCTCGACTACGGCATCATTTCTGATCCTCTCTGCCTCTGCCTCCGCCTCTTTGATCTTTAAAATTATTTCCTTTGACAAAATCCTTTCACCTCCGTAAGTCATCGCTATTTTGCCAAATTCCGCTTCAATGAAGCAAAAATACACAAGTACATTATATCACCTTTAATTCAATTCTTCAATAGATGCTTAAAAAATTTAAAAAATATTCAAAATAAATATTTGCTGCTTTGGGA
>CAZSSE010000207.1:0-2747 GCA_964609165.1 uncultured Lachnospiraceae bacterium | reverse complement strand
ACTTTTGGTTGCTATTTCTCTTTTTATTTGTCACCTATCAATTGTATCATAACAGGTGCTGTTTTTTGTTATAAAAACTGCACCGCTTTTTATTTTTTGCACTTTGGCATATTGCCTAAGCATCGCACAAAGTTGTTTCGGCAGGAATACCTGTCTGCGTTTTCCCTTGCAGTTGATATCCGCTATTCCGCGATTGATTGCTTCAACAGTAATATGACGCAACTCTGATACGCGAATCCCTGTAGAGCAAATCGTCTGCATCAAAAGATAGAGCCGCTCGTTTTTCTTCTGCTTTGCTGCTTTCAGAAGTCGCTCATATTCCGCTTTTGTCAATTCCTTCTCGGAAGACGCAAATATCTGCTTCTGAATTTTCAGATGAGAGACGATAATGCGGCATTGACGCTTGCAGGTGCAAAGCACTCGCACAAATACGCCTTATACTCCAGCACTGCCGCCTTGCAAAGTTCCCTTTCGCCAAGCCATATTTTCAATTTACTTACATCGCGCAGATATTTTTCTACTGTCGCTGCAGCTTTCTCATCATTAACAAGATACATTCTATAGAGCTCTATGTCTTCAGTCATTATTTTTTTCATGATACCTTCCTCACTTTCAGGATATTATTTTACCACATATGATCGAATATATCATAATTATTCCAAACTAAATAAAAAATAAAATGCCGTTCGCCACAAGGTATCGTACATGGTAAACCTTGTATATGCTTTTAGGCTCCGCCCATAAAAATCTGATAGATCTGATCTTTCCCCCCCAACTATTGACAAAGAGCAAAAAATATCGCAGGACTTTCGTCCTGCGATATTTTTTATGTTCCAATTATTTAATTAAAGGTACTTTTTAACAGTATCGCTTGCTTCTTCAGTAGGAATAGAAGCAGTGATAACAACATTTACGTTAACCTTTTCCAAAAGCTTTGCAACCTCTGTAACAAACGTATCAAATTCTGCTACATCGTTTTTGCAGATCTTTAATGCCGAATCTATAAACAAATCGGTAACATCGTGATTGCTTGCAAAGATTCCTGCGATGAATCCGTACAAAGCCTGCGCATCGGAGATATAGTATTCTTCAGTATCAATGAGTCTTGCCTGATATTTAATGTCATAGCGAAGCTTTACACCCTTCTCGATACAAACAACATCTCCATGCGTATTATCAACCGCGGTATTGACCATATTGATAAGAGCCTTTGTTTTTCCGGTACCCTTTACGCCGATAATTAACTTTAACATTTGGTTCCTCCGATTCTTTTATTGAGCTTTTCCTTGCTCACTTATATTATAACGCATAAATAAGACTTTTGCAAGAGGAATTTTAGCAATTTCTAAAAAATATTCAAAAATATTTTGATTATTTGCAAATTTAGTTCAATCTTGCCTCAAGAGCAGCCTTTTCTGCTTCGTATCCGGGCTTTCCGAGAAGTGCAAACATATTTTTCTTGTATGCCTCAACACCTGGCTGATTAAAGGGATTTACACCGAGGACATATCCCGAAACGCCGCAAGCAAATTCGAAGAAGTACAGCAAATAGCCAAGCGAGTAAGCGCTCTTATCCGCAAGCTCAATAAGAATATTGGGAGCTCCGCCATCTACGTGCGCAAGGATAGTTCCCTTCATTGCCTTTGAATTTACCTCGTTAAGATCAACGCCTGCAAGGAAGTTAAGTCCGTCAACATTAGCCGCATCGTAAGGAACCGGACGCTTTTCGTCGGTCTCCTTTACAGACACTACGGTCTCAAAGAGCATACGGCTTCCGTCCTGAATAAACTGACCGAGAGAATGGAGATCTGTCGAGAATATAACAGATGCCGGGAAAAGCCCCTTCTTATCCTTACCCTCGCTCTCTCCGTAGAGCTGCTTCCACCACTCGTTAAACATAGCCGCATATGGCTCGTAGTTTACAAGCACCTCTGTTGTCTTACCGCTTCTGTACATAAGGTTGCGAAGAACAACGTACTTCATACAGTCGTTTTTATCAATGTCAGAGCTTGCCTTGTATTCAGCAGCAGCATCCGCCGCACCCTTCATAAGAGCATCGGTATCGACACCCGAAACAGCTATAGGAAGAAGTCCTACCGCAGTGAGAACCGAGAAACGTCCGCCTACGTCGTCCGGAACTACGAAGGTCTCGTATCCAGCCTCGTCGGAGAATTTCTTTAAGGTTCCTTTCGCCTTATCGGTGGTTACAAATATTCTTTCTCTTGCTCCATCCTTACCATACTTCTTTTCAAGAAGATCGCGGAATATACGAAAAGCCACAGCCGGCTCTGTAGTAGTGCCCGACTTGGAGATAACGTTGATGCAGACATCCTTACCCTCGCAGATGGAGAGAAGCTCATTAAGCGACTGCGCGCTTATATTACAGCCCGAGAAATATATATCTGGTGTATCCTTTTTAAGATTGTTATATACGGGAGACTTAAGAAATTCAACTACAGCTCTTGCACCGAGATATGATCCGCCTATTCCGATCACAACGAAAACGTCGCAAGTCTTTTGAATCTTCGCAGCGGCAGCCTTTATCCTCGCATACTCCTCCTTGTCGTAGTTGGTGGGAAGATCTACCCAGCCAAGAAAATCATTTCCCTCTCCCGTACCATCGAGCAGGGTCTTATGAGCAGCAGCGATCTCGCCATTGAGCGCAGACAGCTCAGCCTCATCAATAAAAGGCTTAATATAGGTATCATTTAATCTGATTGTCATTTTGTACCTCTCTGTTTTTATAT
>CAZSSE010000206.1:0-2775 GCA_964609165.1 uncultured Lachnospiraceae bacterium | reverse complement strand
CTGGCTTACCGTAAGCTTAGTGCTCGTATCTGTAAGATTTTCACACGCGACCAGCAAGGACATGACCTTTGTCATAGATGCCGGATACATTCTTGAGTCGGCATTCTTCTCTGCTATGGACGTACACGCATCATTACCTATTTCGACAAGAATAGTATTATTCGATTCAATAAAGCCGTCTATTCTCTGAACGAACTGAGACGTTGACGCTACGTAATTCTTCATCGATGGTGTGGTGGGGGCTATGGTTTCCTTATTTGATGACGAGGATCCTATCGGTCTTTCCGTCGAATCCTTATTTAAATTCGCACCGGCCCAACTGCTTGCATTTGAACTACTCGGATAGCCATGGTCGTTGGTATCTGTAAGCAGTAAAACAAAAAACGAAGCTGTAAACGACACCAACAAAATTATTGTGGTTATCAGCAGTATCCAATATTTCTGACCCGGCCACTGTCTCGGTTGAGGAATATTTTTATTGCGTATGGGTGTGGCGTTTGGATCTATCTTATAATTCATTCACACTTCTCCTTGCATATCTTTAGTATATTGTACCATATTTTTCACAGCTTTGCAATAGCGAAATGCAAAAAAATCAGGGATGCTGTTCAAATGAACGGCATCCCTTTATCCAATTCTATATTTAGAGACATAAGTCTCCTTTTTACCTCATAATTCTATATGAAATATACGGATAACACTCTGTCGAGTGAATTTATGCAACCTCGGTTGCTTTGATGATTACTTTGCGTAATCTACTGCGCGGCTCTCTCTGATCAGATTGATCTTGATCTGTCCGGGATACTTGACCTCTTCCTGAATCTTCAGCGCCATCTCTCTGGCAATCAGCTTCATTCCGTCGTCGTTGATCTCCTCGGGATTTACCATTACGCGGATCTCTCTTCCCGCCTGTACGGCAAAGGCTTTGTCTACGCCGCTAAAGCTCTTGGCGATCTCCTCGATCTTTTCAAGTCGCTTGATGTAATTTTCCAGATCCTCTCTGCGCGCTCCCGGTCTTGCCGCAGAAATCGCATCCGCAGCCTGAACTATAACGGCAGTAATCGTCTGAGGCTCTACATCTCCGTGGTGAGCCTCTATTGCATGGATAACGTCACGGCTTTCCTTATATCGCTTTGCGAGGTTTACACCAAGCTCAACGTGCGAACCCTCCATTTCGTGGGTCTGCGCTTTACCGATGTCATGCAAAAGTCCGGCGCGCTTTGCTACCGTACTGTCTATGCCTAACTCGTCAGCGATCATTCCCGCGATAAGTGCTACCTCTATAGAATGCTTAAGTACATTCTGTCCGTAGCTTGTTCTGTAACGAAGTCTACCCAGCATTTTCACAAGCTCCGCATTGATTCCGTGAATACCCACATCAAATGTCGCACGCTCTCCCGCCTGCTTAATGCCTGCCTCTACCTCCTTAGTAGCCTTTTCAACCATCTCCTCGATTCTCGACGGATGGATTCTTCCATCGGAAATAAGCTTCTCAAGAGTTATGCGGGCTATTTCGCGGCGTACCGGATCAAATCCCGAAAGTGTAATAGCTTCAGGTGTATCGTCGATAATCAGCTCAACACCCGTAAGCTTTTCAAGCATCTGGATGTTTCTACCCTCACGGCCAATAATGCGTCCCTTCATATCCTCGCCGGGAAGCGACACCACCGAAACCGTGCTTTCTGCCACATGGTCTGCGGCACATCTCTGAATTGCAAGTGAAATTATGTTCTTTGCCTTGGCATCTGCATCTTCCTTGAACTGTGTTTCAAGGTCTGACAGTCTCTGTGCGAGTTCGTGCTTGACCTCGGATTCTACACGGTTGATAAGCTCTTCCTTAGCTTCATCAGCCGATATGCCCGAGATGTCCTCAAGAATCTTAAGCTCCTTGTCCTTGATCTCCTCGATCTGCTCACGAAGAAGATCGTTTTCCTTGAGCTTCTTGTCAAGAAGCTCGCTCTTATGCTCAAGAGCTTCGGACTTCTTATCAAGATTTTCTTCCTTCTGAGTGACCCTGCGTTCCATTCTCGAAACGTCGGCTCTGCGCTCCTTGAGCTCCTTCTCAGCTTCATTCCTCTGCTTGAGAATTTCCTCTTTAGCACTTATCAGAGCTTCCTTCTTCATCGTCTCCGCCTGTTTTGCACCATCATCGCGAATACGCTTTGCCTCTTCCTCGGCAGAGCCTATCTCGCCCTCGGCAATTCGCTTGCGTGCGTTATATCCTACCTTGCGGAAGATAACGGCAGAAACGACTCCGGCAACGACAAAAGCGCCAAGTGCCATCAAAACAGCATAAATCAACTTCACCATTTTCAGCACCTCCTTGTCTTTTTATTTTTTTGTCAAAGATTATAAATATATCAGTAGTTATTAAAAAATACACTATGACACATATATACATATTATATTTTACTCTTTTTTTGCCTTTTTGTCAAGGGCTTTTGCCATAATCTTCGCTTTTTATTCATATTTTTTACTAAAAAGCTCAAAAAAAGGTGCGTTTGCTCTCTTTTTTGAGCATCAAACGCACCTTTTTGATTTTTTGATTAACCAAGCTTTGCCTGATTTACCTTAATGCCGGGACCCATCGTGCTCGCGATTACGCAGCTCTTGATGTACTGCCCCTTTGCAGCAGCAGGCTTTGCCTTGATAACCGCACCTACGAGAGTATCGAAGTTCTCGGTGAGCTTCTCTACACCGAAGGATGCCTTACCGATCGGGCAGTGGATGATGTTGGTCTTATCAAGTCTGTACTCGATCTTACCTGCCTTAGCC
>CAZSSE010000205.1:0-2778 GCA_964609165.1 uncultured Lachnospiraceae bacterium | reverse complement strand
GTATATTATGAAGAATATGAAGGAGATCCACCCGACCAAGATGATATGTGTGCCCCTGCTTCTTGAGACAATGTATAATAAAATGTGGGCGAATATCCGCAAAAAGGGCATCGAGGAAAAGGTAGCGACCATTATAAAGGCTACTAATGCTATAACGCCCGAGACCGTGAGAATGGCGGCAAAGCGCAAGGTGTTTGCGGAGATACACGAGTCACTTGGCGGAAAGCTCGATCTGCTCGTATCGGGTGGCGCACCGATAGATCCGAAGGTGATAAGCGGTCTGCGTGATTTTGGATTTAACGTAATTCAGGGCTACGGACTTACCGAGTGCGGACCTTTGGCGGCAGTAAATCCCAGCACTGCGCCCAAGGATAGCTCAGCGGGTGTCGTGCTTCCCGGCGGAGAGCTTAAGATAACTGATACTGATAGCGAGGGAATAGGTGAGATCTGCTATCGCGGCGATAACGTAATGCTCGGCTACTACAAGATGCACGAGGAGACCGACCTTGTCAAGAAAAACGGTTGGCTGCACACGGGTGATCTCGGATATATAGATGATGACGGTTATCTTATGATCACAGGTCGCAAGAAGAATGTTATTGTTACGGCGAACGGAAAGAATATCTTCCCGGAGGAGCTTGAGACTTATCTTATGAGAAGCAATTACATTTTGGAGTGCGTTGTCGTTGGATATATGAACGAGAAAAAGAAGGACTACGATATAGTCGCGCTCGTTTATCCCGATTTTAACTACGCAAGGGAGATGCTTGGCGAAGGAGCGACCGATGCGGCTGTCTACGATCAGATCACGGCAGCGGTCGATGAGGTAAATACTACTGTTCAGAGCTATAAGCGTATCCATATGACGATAATGAGAAATGAGGAATTTCCGAAAAATTCTTCAAGAAAGATCAAGAGAATGGGCATTGCTGACCTTGCCCGTGAGGAGTATCTGGCAAAGAGGGGGTAAAGGCAGCTTACACAATGAATCAATAAAAAGAGGGAGAACTCACGTCGTGGGTTCTCCTTTAAAATTATCTGTTTGATTTTATCTTTCGTCAAGCGGTACGTACTCGTTCTTATGAGAAATGAACTTGTACGCAGGGCGGATGATCTTCTTGGAGGTCTGAAATTCCTCAATTCTGTGAGCGCACCAGCCCGCAACACGCGAGATCGCGAAAAGGGGAGTGTACATCTCAACCGGGATTGCAAGCATACGGTAAACGAGACCCGAATAAAGATCGACATTTGCGCACATCGGCTTGTTAGTACCCTTGAAGGTGTTGAAAAGATCTGGGGTAAGACGCTCAATCGATTCGAGCAGGTACAGATCGTCTGCGTAGCCATTCTTCTCGGCAAGATCGCGCGCATAGGTTTTGAGCATCTGCGCTCTGGGGTCGGACATGGTATATACCGCGTGACCCATACCGTAAATAAGTCCTTTGCCGTCGCCAAGCTCGCGGTTGAGTATCTTTGTGAGAAGAAATTTTACCTCCTCATCATCATGCACATCGTTGATATTTTCCTTTATGGTATCAAACATCTCCTGAACCTTGATGTTAGCACCGCCGTGGAGCGGTCCTTTAAGCGAGCCGATCGCGCCCGAGATCGCAGAATAGGTATCTGTTCCCGAGGACGAAAGGACACGGCAGGTAAAGGACGAGTTGTTACCGCCGCCGTGCTCTGCCTGAATAATCATGCAGATGTCAAGCAGCCTTGCCTCATCCTCTGTGTATTGCTTCGTGGAGCGGAGCATACGCAAAAAGTTCTGTGAGGAGCTGAGATCGTCGTGAGGACGGTGAAAATTGAGGCTTCTGCCGTAATAGTGCGTGCGGTAATATGCATAAGAGTGAGCCGCAATAACAGGAAGCTTTGCGATGATCTCTATGCTCTGACGGAGCATATTTTCAAGGCTCGTATCATCTGGGTTTTCGTCATAGGAGTAGAGCGCGAGCACACCTGTTGCCATCTTGTTCATTATAGAACGCGATGGGGCTTTCATAAGTATATCCTCGGAAAATCTCGGAGGAAGCTTTCTGTAGTAGGCAAGCAGCTCATTAAAATCGCTGAGTTCGGTACGGTTTGGAAGCTTGCCGAACAGAAGCAAGTAAACTACCTCCTCAAAGCCGTAACGGTTCTCTGTGGTGTAGCCTTGGATAAGCTTTGACATATCAAAGCCGCGATACTCAAGCTTGCCGGGATCTGCAACCTTTTCTCCCTCATAAACATAATATCCGTGAACGTTACCGATCTTTGTAACGCCCGCCATAACACCCGTGCCGTCCTGCTCGCGGAGACCGCGCTTTACGCGATAGTTTTCAAAAGCTGCCGAGGGAATACGGTTTGTATCCTCTGCCGCATGAAGGCAGTTTGCAAAGACTCGGCTGTAGAGATCGGAGGCTTCGTCATTGGGTGTAAGTATAATTTTTTTGTCATCCATAAAATTCTCCTTCCCCCACAGAGCAAAGGCGCGCGAGAAGCGGGGCGCAATGGGAAACTGCTCTGTGTAATATAGTAAACATATCAATTATATCACAAACAATTTAATTTTGCAAGAGAAAAAGAAAAAAATTCATAAAAATAGTGAGATTTTAACACTTAGATTAAAAAAAACAGAGATTTTTGACGGAATAATATAAAAATAATGCATAATATAAGAGGCGGCGAAAAATGAAAACTGCACTGTCCTCATTGTGCGGTAATCGCCTTTTTGATTGAACAAACCGCCATATTGATAGAATGACGTTATCCTTTGATTGTATGTGTGTAACGCACGGT
>CAZSSE010000204.1:0-2804 GCA_964609165.1 uncultured Lachnospiraceae bacterium | reverse complement strand
ATTCCATTACGTTATTTGTTCTGCCAAAGTAGTCGTATAGCTCCACGTAACGACGGTAGAGCGCGTCATATGCTTTTACGTTTTCGTTTATCGGCGTGTAGGTGCGAGTGATCGGGAGCTTCATTTTTGCGGATGCGGTCTTAAGATCCAAATATGCTCCTGCCGCTGTAGCACCCCATATCGCAGCCCCGAGAGCGGTAGCATTAGCGTGCGTCAGGCAATCGATCCTGCGTCCCATTACGTCGCAAAGTATTTGCATAAGCATCGGATCCTTTGCGGCGATGCCGCCTGTTGCGACAAGGCTGTTAATTCCGATGCCGTGGGAGGTATAGCTTTCACTGATACGGCGAAGCTCGAAGGCGGTGGATTCTATAAGCGCGCGGTATATATCCTCGGGACGAGTGGAAAGCCGCATTCCGACGATCATTCCCGAAAGCTTGTCGTTAGGGATCACCGAGCGGTTTCCGTTCCACCAATCGAGCGCGATAAGTCCGCTTTCACCCACCTGCTTTTTCTCAGCAAGCGAGCGAAGATAAGCATGTATGCTCATTTTACTCTCTGCGGCGCGTCTTTCGTACTCGGCTGGAACGCAGTTCTCAACGAACCATGCATAAAGATCGCCCATAGCTCGAATACCTGCCTCAAAGGTCATCAGTCCTCCTGATGTCGCCTCGTAACCGTGCGAATGTATTCCGAATATGTAGCATTTTTGGGAAGAAAGAGCCGCAAATACCGCCGATGTGCCGAGAACCGCGACTGCTCTGCCGTCTTCAATGCCGACAGCACCGAAGGATGCGTGTGCGTCGATAACGGGAACGGCGATCTGCGTATGTATGCCCAGTCCAAGCCTCTCTGCCCACTCGGGCGTGAGAGAACCGCACGAGTCGCCGACAGCGTCGATTTTTGTACCGAGCTTATCAAGCACGCCTGAAAATCCGCTGTCTATTTCGGCAAAAAACTCGCGCGGAGGATGTTCCGCTCCGCTTACGTTATCAAAATGCTCCTTAATGGTGGCAAAGGATGCGCTGTGAACGTATTTGCCGACAAGCATAGAGGCTATAAAATCCCCTGCATTTATGAATTTTTCGGCAGCGGAATACACAGCCGGGGACTCTACGTAGGTTTCATAAAGCTTTGGGATCATAAATTCGCCCGAAAGCACTCCGCCCGTGATCTTCAGCGTATCGCCGTATTTTGCGGCGATTTTCTCAATGCGGTCGGCATATTTATTCGCTCCCTGATGCTTCCAAAGCTTCGCGTAGGCGTGCGGATCACACTCAAAGGTGGGATCAAAGCAGAGAGGAACGCCGTTTTTATCAAGCGGCAGAACGGTGCAGGCGGTGAAATCTATACCGATACCTATAATATCGTCGGGGTTGATCGCATTATCTTTTATCAGCGTTGGAATGAGCGAATCGAGTGCGGAGATGTAATCTTGGGGATGCTGTAATGCGTATCCGTCGGGCAGGGCGGAGCCGCAAAGCTCGGTCATCACTCCGTTCGGATATTCAAAAATTTCAGCATTCCCTATAATAGCTCCGTCATCGACGTCGGCTATCAGTGCGCGCGCAGAAAGCGTGCCGAAATCAATACCTATGCTATATTTTGCCATGGCTGCTCCTTATTTAAAAAATATTGATATTTCACCGCTTGTGAGCGTTTCTGCCTTGCCCGATCCGAGCTTTACTACAAGACCGCCCGTGTCGGTCACGTCAAGCGCGGTGGCGCGAGTCTCTTTGCCGTGTTCGAGAAAGGTTATTTCACGACCGATAACGCACGAGCCTTCCCGATATTTTTGCATTTGCGGCGCGATAGAATCGGAAGCAAGATAAGCGACGAGCCGCTCGGATATATCGAGCGCAAGCGCACGTTTTTTTTCTGAATCGACAGTGAATGACGTGCTGAGAGAGCATGCCTTATCAGTCAGCTCGTCGGGGAAAAAGGCTGTGGAGAGATTTATGCCTATCCCAATTACGACAAGGCGCCTGTCGTTTGCCACGAAGGATTCGGCGAGTATTCCCGCGACCTTTTTTGTGCCGAGATAAAGGTCGTTTACCCATTTGATGCTTACGTTTATTCCAAAATGCGACCGTACAGCTTCCATTGCCGCTACAGCCGCAAGCGCGGTGAAGGATAGCAGACGCTCGCTGTCGTGAGGCGGCTCAATGAGAAGCGATGCATACAGCCCCGTGCTTGCTGGCGAGAAAAAGCTTCTGCCCATTCTGCCGCGTCCTGCGGTCTGCTCGTCTGATATAAATAGTGCGGGGAGACTTGCGCAAGCATTACCGTTTGCATACCGTCTTGCTTCTTCATTTGTAGAGTCTATAATGTTGTATTCAAATATTTGCATACTGCCTCCAATGTTTTATTTGTGAGAAATCGGCAATGCGGCTATTATCCGCATAAATAAAATATATTTGTCCACCAAACGATACCGTTTTTATCCGCATAAACGGAATACATCTTACCCTGTAGGGATCGGCGTCCCCGACGGTCCGTGCAAGAGAAGGAAATTACATTAAAACAATCGGTTTGTGATCCGAAATAATATCGCCGACGCATAATGCCAATATATGTTTTAACGACATCGAACCGTCGAGGACGCCGATCCCTACAATCAAGATGGAGCGTCGCCGTGCGGTGCGTACATACAATCAAGATGAATAACGCTGCACCATGCGGAATTGTTTGTTAAACAAAAATGCTGCAAACATATTATACTATATTACGGAAAAACTTTCAATAAATTTCACAAAATCTTTATTATTTAATTATTATTCGTCCTTGCAAAATCTGTTTGATTG
>CAZSSE010000203.1:0-2813 GCA_964609165.1 uncultured Lachnospiraceae bacterium | reverse complement strand
GTACCGGCTTGTACGGTGAGTATCTCCACGATGAAGGATCCGGCTTTGATGGTGTGCATACTATATGCCTCTCGCAATCAACTGGTACGGTACACAGCCTAACGACGTAACCGATCAGCTCATCACAGCATGGCAGACATCTAAGACGGCTACCGAGGATATAGGTATGTACATAACCTACACCTCTACAACCTTCAGTACCGGCTTGTACGGTGAGTATCTCCACGATGAAGGATCCGGCTTTGATGGTGTTTGGAAGCTCAATGCAATCAACTTTGCAACCGGCTTTACAAGCGCTATTTACGATTACGCATTCTACTGGACTATCGACCCCGAGCTCTATGATGATTACTCCAACAACTACATTATGGACGAGGCTGACTTCTGGGAGAACTACCAGTAATTAGATACTGATATATAGCTATATAGTCAGTAGCTTTAATATCTTTACTATATGTAGGGGCGGTACCTCGGTACCGCTCCTGCTATAGTAGTTTATAGAGCATTTTTATTAAAACGGAGGAAGCCTATGGGCAAATATATTGTCAAAAGATTACTGTATATCATTTTAGTTTTCTTTATCCTTTCCTTCCTTATTTATATGATATACAATATGCTGCCCGTAGATAAGGCGGCAGAAGCCGCTCGAGCCGAGATAACAGCCAATAAAAATCTCGACTACAATGAACGCTACGAATATTGGCAGGAAAAATACGGTCTTGACGGAAACAAGTTTGAACGCTACCTGCGTTGGCTTGGCGTTTATCCGTATTCTGACGGTACCTTTAACGGCCTTCTTCAGGGAAATCTCGGAGATTCGAGAACTTATGGCAAGCCTGTTACCGAGGTTATTGTCGAACCCATGAAGAACACTATTTTTATAAATATTTTTGCTACTATTCTTGCCCTCGGTATTACTTTGCCATTGGGTATTTTCTGCGCTGTCAAAGCGGGTAGCAAACGAGATGTTGGTATTCAGGTAGGAACCATCGTCGGATATAGCTTACCTACCTTTATAATTGCTATAGTTTTCATTTGGCTATTCTCTGTCGTGCTGGGCTGGTTCCCCGTTTCGGGAATGGAAACCGCGGGATCGCTTAACTGGTCTCCATGGCGACAGTTCTGGGATAGAATGTATCACTTTGCTCTTCCGCTTATCGTTATGACATTCTGCTCGCTCGGCGGAATGACAAGATACGTAAGAGCATCGATGATAGAATCGCTTTCAATGGACTGCATCAAGACCGCGAGAGCTAAAGGTCTTCGTGAGAAGACAGTAATTTACTCGCACGCATGGCGCAACGCGCTTATTCCGATAGTTACGCTCGTTATCGGTTGGTTCCTTGGAATCTTTTCAGGCTCTCTTATGATCGAGAACATATTCTCGCTCAACGGTATAGGCAAGGTTTATTTTGATGCTCTTCAGCAGAGCGACAACGAGGTCGTGCTTGCGCTCCAGATGTTCTACATTCTTATATCTCTCTTGGGCAACCTCTTGATAGATATTGTATACGGATTTGTAGATCCTCGCGTAAGAGTTAACAAATAAGGAGGATGGGTTATGGCAAATAAAGATAAAAAAGATAACGTTATCCTTCGCTTTTGCAAAACGATTGGCAGATGGACACGAAGAATGTTCTTCGGTGCAAGCAATGAATTCACGACCGAGGAAGCACTTTTTGTAGAGAAGATCGAAAGCCCCACAAAGATGGCGGTCAAGACCTTTTTCCGCAGAAAGCTTGCTGTGGTTGCGCTCGTTGTTCTCATTGCGCTTTTTATGCTCGTATTTATAGGTCCGTTATTCATTCCGATGGACGTTACGCACACCGATCCCTTACAGGCAAATATCGGTCCCACTCTATCGATGAAATCGGTTCCGAAGGAGCTTAAGGGCAATATCCGCAATATCAACGGATTTGCAAACTTCACCGTGGGTGTAAGCAATGATAATAATTTGTATATTTGGGGATATACCAAGGACGATCTTGCAAATATCGACTATTCAGATATTCCCGCTGAAATTCAAGAGGGAAATGTTCTTGCCGCATCGGCAGGCTCCGACCATGTTATTGCATTAACGACCGAAGGCAAGATAGTTGGTTGGGGAAACCGTACAAGAGGACAGTATGGCGAGGCAAACATTGACGACAAGCTTTTCCAAATCCCCGATGAGATCGCAGAAAACGGCATCGATCCCGATACCTTCCAGCAGCTTATCTGCGGATACCAGACCACCGCTCTCGTCGCTGACGGAAAGCTTTATATGTGGGGTAACGGTAATGCATGCCTCAACCTTGAGGAAATGTCCAAGGACGCAGCTGCCATGAAGGAGGCTGTCAATAAAAAGATCGCAGATGCAGCGGCTAACGGTGAGGAGCTTGATCCCTCTACCGTAGAGGTCGATACTATCTACAGAGACGGCGTAAAAAAGGTCGTTCTTTCTAACTACTACGCCGCAATACTTATGGAGGACGGAAGCGTGACCGGCGGAAATCAGCTTTGGATCCGTGAGACCGCTTACTCATCCGTTTCTACCCCTGATGAGTTCACAGGCAAATCTTCAAACAGAGTAAAGAACTTCACGTCTTATCTTGATGAGCAGCGTGAGGCAGGTAATCCTGTCGTTGATATAGCTGCTACAGACAACTGCTTTGCTTTCCTGCTCGAAAGCGGAGAGGTTCTGGTTGCAGGCGCAACACAGTATAACGAGGACGTTATTCCCACTCCCGCATCAGGTAAGATCACCTCTATCTCCGCCGGCACAAGACACTTCGTAGGTGTCACCGACGAGGGTAAGGTTCTCGCATGGGGAC
>CAZSSE010000202.1:0-2831 GCA_964609165.1 uncultured Lachnospiraceae bacterium | reverse complement strand
GCTATTTCTCTTTTTATTTGTCACCTATCAATTGTATCATAACATTTTTGAAAAAAATCTCATAAATGTTGAATTTTCAATGATATATGACAATTCAACAAACGTTATATTATGATTTTTTCATAAACTGTTGAATTGTTGAAAAAATTGTGATATAATATATTTTGTGTAATTAAAATTTGTATGCGGAGAGCATTTATGACAGAAAATAGCTACATCGAATGTGGAAAAATTATAAATACGCACGGTTGCAGAGGTGCTATAAAGGCTGAATCGTGGTGCAACAGTGAGGACGATCTTGCTAACCTTAGACGTCTTTTTATAAAAATCGGTACCGAATATGAAGAATACAAGGTAACAAAATCATCTGTTTTCAAACAGTTCGTTATTTTGGAATTAAAAGGGCTTGTTGATATGGATAAGGCAATGCTTCTCAAAAACAAAACAATTTACGCCTTACGTGATGACTTCAAGCTTGCAGACGGTGAGTATTTCCTTGCAGATATGATAGGTCTTGACGTTATTGATGCCGATACGGGCAAAATATACGGCAAGCTTTCTGATATAATAAATCGTGGAGCGTCAGATATATACGTTGTTACCACCGTTAAGGGTGAAAAAATGATACCCGCGGTTGATCAATTTATTCTTTCAATCGATATTAACAAGGGTATATATGTTCGCCCTATCGAGGGAATGCTTGACTGATTGGAGTATGTATGATTTTTGACATTATGACCCTTTTCCCGGATCTGGTGCATTATGTATTGGGAGAAAGCATTATCGGCAGAGCGCAAAAAAGCGGAGCTATAGAAATCAACTGCCATAATATCCGCGACTATTCCGAGGACAAGCATCGCCGAGTTGACGATACTCCGTATGGCGGAGGAAAAGGTATGTTGATGGCGGCACCTCCTATATACAACTGTTACAGAAGTATCATTGATAGCAAAACAAACGAATCTCTTTCGACAAGAGTAGTATTTATGTCTCCATCCGGAGCTTTGTTTAATCAAAAAAAAGCGGAGGAATTGTCAAAATATGACCGTCTAATCATTCTTTGCGGTCACTACGAAGGTGTGGATCGCAGAATTATAGACGAGATCGTTGATGAGGAGATCTCAATAGGAGACTATGTGCTTACCGGCGGAGAGATACCGGCATGCATAGTTGTTGATTCTACCGCCCGGCTTGTTGAAGGGGTGTTATCCGACCCCGAATGCTATGAAAACGAAAGTATATCAAGCGGATTACTTGAATATCCGCAATATACGCGCCCATATGAGTATCACGGGGTAAAGGTACCGGACGTTTTAATATCTGGACATCACGAAAAAATCGACGAATGGCGACGTTCTGAAGCGTTGCGTCTTACAAAGGAAAACCGTCCTGATATTTTAGAAAAATTCAAAAAATGAATTATTGTATAAACTATAGTTGAAGATTTTGGGAAAGGAGGAGCTTATGACTCAGGAAAATGACAGGGAAGTATCACCTAAAAAATCGTCAAAGCATGAAAAAAAGATAAAATCAAACGCAAAAATCATTTCCGGTATAGCGTCCTTCAGCCTGCTGATTTCTATATTCGATAAGCTTTCCGAGATATTTTGCAATGCACTCAGCAATGGATTTTGGGGACGCATTTGCTCGGGGTATACAAGTCTCCAAAGCTCTTTTGAACACGGTTTTTTAAAGAATTTTTTATTCAGCGACCGTCGTGCAAAAAAAATATTCAGAAAAATCAGAAGGTTTCTATCAAGTCATATTGAAAATTGCTTTATTGCAATCGGTGGACAACGAGCGATACGTTTCTTTTGTTCTGCACCTTTGAACTATTATGGAAATTTAGGATTTTTCTTTGGACTATACATCATAGTAGCTTACTTTATTAGAATGATCATTCCGGCTATGGATCCTGCCGGTATAGATTATTTAGTTGTCGGTACGATTATTTTGATTTCCTCTATCCCATTGCTTTTCTCAAGACTGTCAATTTCCGATGCTCTGTTAAAAAGCACTTTGGGGAAGCTTTTTGTGAGAGATTGCTTGGGTATTTCAGATGAAACTCTTGCAAGAAACACACGTGCAAGAAAAGGTAAGGGAAATATCATGCTTTTCCTCGGACTTGCGGCAGGAATATTTACCTTATTTATTCATCCATTAAAGATTTTAATTGCCATTTTTTCCTTTGTCCTCATAATGTTTGTAGCAGTCGCTCCCGAAATTGGTGTCCTGCTTACAGTATTTATGGTCCCGTTCTTCTCATTTATGAGTAATCCTACAATTATGCTTTGCATATGTGTCTTGATTACAGCTTTTTTCTACACGATAAAGCTTATTCGCGGAAAACGAATTTTCAAGCTCGAATTAGTAGACGGGATGATCTTGTTGTTCGGCATAATCATATATTTTGCAAGTGTTTTCAGTGCTGGCGGTGATGGATCCAGAAATGCAGCTTTAGTATCATGCACACTAATTACAGGATACTTCTTGTTGGTAAACCTTATGCGGACGGAAATATGGATAAAACGTTGTGTAGCGGCACTTGTAAGCTCTGCCGGCATTGTTGCCGCAATAGGTGTTTGGGAGTATTTCTTTGGTACTCCGAGCAGCAAGTGGCTGGATACAACTCTATTTGCCGATATTCGGATAAGGGTTGTGTCGGTATTTGAAAATCCTAATGTGCTCGCCACATTCCTTGTAATGATCTTTCCGTTTGTCCTTTCATATATTGTATTTTCAAAAACTAAAAACGAAAAGCTTTTATCTCTCTTCCTCTGTGTAATATTCGTTATGGCAACAGTATTTACGTGGTCAAGAGGAGCTTGGGT
>CAZSSE010000201.1:0-2863 GCA_964609165.1 uncultured Lachnospiraceae bacterium | reverse complement strand
ACAAACCGATTGTTTTGATATAATTTTGTTATATTGCACGGACCGTCGGGGACGCCGGTCCCTACAAGATATATTTTGTTTATTTGGATAATAGCCGCATTGTGTGACGGTAATCTTTTTGATTGAACACTGCGTTAAAAATTAAAGTTTAACGCAGGCATAGATATAACTTTACAAAATAAAACATACCCGACGGCAAGCAATGACCGTCGGGTATGTTTCTTAAAAAATCACTCTTTACAAAATCAGATTTTTACAAGCCAATCTCTCAATTCTTCGACCACCTTGTGCCCTGCGAGGTATCAACAAGAGCGACGCCTTGTGTGAGCAGCTCGGCGCGGATCGCGTCCGCGCGTGCGAAATCCTTCGCCTTTTTAGCCGCCGCTCTCTCGGCGATCATATTTTCAACGTGCGCCGCAAACGGATCGCTTGCAATGCGCGCCGCCGCTTCCTCGGCGGCCTTTTTTTCTTCCTCTCTTATTCTCTGCGCCGCTTCGATAAGACCTATGCAAAGAACTCTGTCAAAATCGGCAAGAGCCGCCAGCTTTGTAGCCGCATTTGTCCTCGCCTTGAGCACGTCATAAAGCGCGGTAACGGCAAGCGAGGTATTAAGATCGTTGTCCATAGCCGTGCTGAATCTTGCCTTGAGCTCGGCAAGCGCGCTTTCGTCTACCTCTCCCTGCTCCTCCTTATAAAGTGCCGCGATCTTCGATACAAGCTTGTTGTACGCAATAGCCGCATTATCAAGATTATCATACGAGAAAACGAGCGACTTGCGATAGTGCGACTGTAGGCAGAAAAAGCGGTAAACGAGCGGATCATAGCCCTTGGATTCAAGCAATGAAACGGTCAGAAATTCTCCGCTCGACTTGCTCATCTTTCCCGAGCTCGTGTTGAGGTGGTGAACGTGGAACCAATAGTTGCACCACTTATGACCTAAAAAAGCCTCACTCTGTGCTATTTCGTTAGTGTGGTGGGGAAAAGCGTTGTCTATTCCGCCGCAGTGAAGATCAAGATATTCTCCGAGATACTTCATACTGATGCACGAGCACTCAATGTGCCAGCCGGGATAACCGATACCCCATGGGCTGTCCCATTTGAGCTCCTGATCGTCGAACTTTGATTTTGTGAACCAAAGTACAAAATCCGCCTTGTTTTTCTTATTGGTATCCTCCTCGACACCCTCGCGCACGCCGACCTCAAGATCATCTTCCTTAAAATCATTGAAAACGTAATACTGCGAGAGCTTTGAGGTATCAAAATAGATATTTCCGCCCGCCTCGTAGGCGTAACCCTTTTCAAGAAGCGACTCTATAGTTTTTATGAAGTCGTCGATGCAGGTAGTCGCAGGTGCTACCACCTCGGGAGTTTTTATGTTGAGCTTCCTGCAATCCTCAAAGAAAGCGTCGGTATAAAATTTTGCGATCTGCAATACCGTCTTGTTTTCACGACGAGCACCCTTTAGCATCTTATCCTCGCCCGTATCGGCGTCGCTTGACAGATGTCCCACGTCAGTAATATTCATAACGCGCGTAACGTCAAGACCCGTGTAGCGAAGATATTTTTCGAGCACATCCTCCATAATATAGCTGCGCAGATTTCCTATATGCGCATAGTGATATACCGTCGGTCCGCAGGTATACATACTGACCTTGCCCGCAACGTTCGGCACAAATTCTTCTCTTTTCCTTGTAAGTGAATTATAAATAAGCATATCTTTTCCTCTTTATTTTTTCTTGCTTTCTTCCTTATTCTGAAGCTCCTCCTCAAGAGCGTTTATCCTTTCCTCAAGTCTGCGGATCTCCTGCGCGACAGGGTCGGGAATATGAACCTGATCAAGTGCATCCTCCACCTTTATTCCTTCACGACGCACCACCTTTGCGGGAATACCGACAGCCGTACAGTTCTCGGGGATCTCCTTGAGCACAACGGCGTTTGCCGCAACCTTGGAATTATCCCCTATATAAAACGGACCGAGTACCTTTGCTCCTGCGCCTACCATTACATTGTTACCGAGCGTAGGATGCCGCTTTCCGACGTCCTTACCCGTACCTCCAAGCGTTACTCCCTGATAAACGGTACAGTTGTCTCCTATTTCGGCCGTCTCTCCGATCACTACCCCAGAGCCGTGATCTATCACGAAGCCCTTTCCGATCTTTGCACCGGGGTGTATCTCTATACCCGTAACCATTTTGGCAAATTGGCTGATAGCCCGCGCGGAAAAGAAGTGCTCCTTTTTGTACAGCCCATGCGCTATTCTGTGAGCTATAATAGCGTGAACACCGGAATAAAGAAGCAACACCTCAGCATTGCTCTTTGCCGCAGGGTCTCGGTCTCTGACCGCCGCAACGTCCTCCTTTACCGATGCCGCAAATTTCTCGGCACCTCTCTTTGCAGCCTTTACAGTCTTTATTGCAGATCTGGTAGCATCTGCCGATCTATCTGCTATTTTTTTCAGCTTATCTTTTTTTACAGAGTCCATATATAACCTCCAAAAAACAAAAATCGCCCCGTGCCAACGGCACAGAGGCGTATCAACGCGGTTCCACTCTGCTTCGGGCGATCACGCCCCTCAATCCCTTTAACGCAGGGCTACGTCAGGGCTACATCCTTACGGAGTCACCCCGAGGTCTCCAAGGCGCACACACCGACAAGCTCATATCTCCGCTTACAGCCCAAGGCGGCGATTCTCTGCTTTCACTTAACGGCTTTTTCCTTTTCACAGACCGCAACGATTCATCATATCGCTCATTATATTATACACGCTTTTTTTCAATTTGTAAATAGCTTTTTAAAAAAAACATAAAAATTGTTATGATACAATTGATAGGTGACAAATAAAAAGAGAAATAGCAACCAAAAG
>CAZSSE010000200.1:0-2870 GCA_964609165.1 uncultured Lachnospiraceae bacterium | reverse complement strand
TGGATTGCACCTGTGAACCATTTACAAGGGCAACAGATACCAAATATTTATCCTTGATTAGCTTAACAGTAATATCAATATAGACACTCCAATTTTGACGAATTGGAGTTCCTTGTTTGGCATTCTTTTTGATAAACTTCTTGTAATCTTCCTCTGTAACTAAATCTTTTACGGTTGTTTTTTCAAACAGTTCCAGTGTGTAGCAATACTCATCTTCCCAAATTAAGTTTTGGAGGTCTCCCAGAAATTGCTCAAGCTGTTGGTTCTGTGTATGACTTGCATCAGCATAGCCATACTGCGGATTTTTCCCTATGAGGTCGCCTAAAACAAAGGAAAGTGTGAAGTCGCTACGGTGCAACTGAACCTTTTTATATACGGGAATGAGTTTTTCCTTTACTTTGGAAAATGCAGAAGGGTCTTTCATATATTGCGCCAGTATTTCCTCAAAGTCTTCAAAATCCTGTTCAAAAAGCTCGTTTGCTTTTTTGAGCATAGCTTCACGCTGCTGTTCGAGTGTAGGATATGCTCTGTAATAGAAATCTCCTTTAGGGTGAATAGTAAGCTGTGCCGTTTCTATTTCATCCTTTGCAATATAGAAGTCTGAACCGATGGATTCGACAAATACATCAGACCCCCAAGAAGATGTCTGTGAATCGCTTACAGGCAAAAGTTTCCCGACGAAATATCGATTTTCTGGGTTTTCGCCAACAATATAAGGAGCATTGTCGCCTGTAATTTTACCTTTGAAACCCTGCAGAATCTCTTTAGCAAGCAACTCGCGGGCGATACTTTTCATGTTTGCCATTTTATTCACCTCACTTGCGGACCCTATTCCATATCCGCCAATTTCTCAATTATCTTGTCTCTGGTCTGAATTAAGTGATTTGCCAGAAATGCTTTTTTACCGAACACCTTTGTCAGCATTTCATCGTTTGCTTTAACGAGGTCTCCCAATGTACGGATTTTGATGGTCGCCATACGTTCAAGTTCAACATCGGTTAAGCCAAACTTTTTACCGGCATGGCTTAATTTCTTTTCCAGCAAATCAGCCTTTTTCATGCGAGGAAACGTTGGGGTTGGCATAGAATCTGTTCCTTCATCCGCAACAGCAGAGACTGTCTCCTCAATCATTACAGTACCAACCGGCTGTACGTTTTTCCTTGATTGATTTCTGCCAAGCATAGAACTGACGGTTGCATATTTCAAACCAATCGACTCAAAAATCTTGTCCATCAGAACTTCCCAATCCTCAGAAAAGGCTTCTTCATATTTTACCGCCATAGACAGAACCCGTGCAAATTGTTCGATTGTACAAGGCTCAAACCCAAGCTCGTCAATTTCATTTTGAGCTTTAGGCAAAAATAATTTGCCAATATGGTCAACAGATTCGTAGCAATACACCTCTGCCGGCAACATCTTTTGTGCCATCAAAACCATCAAATATTCATCTATGGTTTCGATTCGGTCTTGATAAGATATTTCTATCAGTTTTGTAAATATTGGTTCAACAAGGGGCAAAACCTTTAAGCCTATACTCTGGATTGCTCCAAGTTTTTTCAAACGGTCAATAATTTCTTCTTCGTCCATATCGGGACACGTTGCATATTCTTCTGCTAATTTTTGATTTGCTAAATCAATGATTTCTTCAATGGTCTCGCAAGCGACAGATTTTGCGGAGGTAGTGTCGCTTATAATTGCATCCGTTTCTAATTCAAGGATTTTCCCCTCACATTCTCCATCAAACTCAAAATACTCATTGGCGATAGCATTAACCGCAGAAAATGTTCCCGCACCCATAATACCCTCACACGCAACTATTGTTTTTCCGATTTTCGCACTTTGATTGATATTAGCTGTAGTTTGCAAAATCACGTTGCCATCACAAACAATTTCATCACAATCAATAGAGCCAACATTCATGTTTCTTCCAACATATATTTTGTCAGAATAGATATTTCCTTTACAAATAAAAGTGTTATAACAGGTCAACTTCGAGATATGAGCATCGCCAATAATGGTTAAAGAGCCATTTACTACACATTCTTGAACAGTTATATCACCCATGATTGTCAAATCATACATAGCATGAATTTTTAATGCTTTAGTATGTTCTCCAACGACCATATATGTTTCATTGAAGATAACAGAATTATTACCCTCAAAGGCTTCGATTATATTTTTGCCTGCAATATCAACAGACTCACCATCAAACTGAATGAGCGATCCATTTTGGTCATTTACCGGAGCATATGTTGTTTTAGTTTCATTTTGCTCCTTCGGAACTGGAGAAGGAGTATTCTCAAGTGTTCTTCCTACAGGTAGCAGCATTGAATTGATTGTGGTTTTAACAAATTTCTTAACACCCGCATTTTCAAACTCAACAACAATATAATTTCCTTCTGATTTGCGGTATACTCCAATACCCCAGGAAGACATACTTTTATGTGTAAATTCAGTTTTATTCTCTATAAGGTTCATAGCTGCCTACCTTTCGTTAGATTGAATCTTTCAGCATTTTCATAAACACGGATTCGTTCTCTGATTCCGGAGCAATTATATACAAAACTTCTTTTGCTCGCGTACATGCTACATAAAGATTCTGAATACAACTCTGTGTAGCGGCAATCGCATTGGAATAATTTTCTTCGTTGGTTTTTAACTGTTTCCAATTCGGATTTTTGATGCCGTCATGCTCGCCTAGCGGAATCAAGCCACAGATAATAGCAGCACGGAAATCCAAACCGAGGGTGGATTGGAACTTAATAAGTCGAACACCTCCGGTTTCGCCAAAATGGTCTTGCCAACCGGTATCTGAGGAGCAATTATATACAAAACTTCTTTTGCTCGCGTACATGCTACATAAAGATTCT
>CAZSSE010000199.1:0-2894 GCA_964609165.1 uncultured Lachnospiraceae bacterium | reverse complement strand
AAATATAATTGTTAACCTAAAACCCCCGTGGCATATGCCACGGGGGTTTTGCTGTTGAACGTAAAATTTATATTGAATTAGCACCGTTTATTTCAATCTCTCATAGGCGTCGAACGCGGTGCGTGTAAACGACAACGGCATTATCGAAATGCACCTGTCGTGAAGAACCGTATCGGTATCAAGCGTATGATCGCCGCTATATCTGTAAATACACCTCCCTGTCGGCATATACGTCGTCGGATCGTCGGCAAGCGGCACAAAATCATCCGAATAAAATGCTCCGCCCTGGCGTGTTATGCGGATCTCCCCGCCCTCACGGGGAATATTTATATTATACGACGGGTTGACCTCGAACAATTTACGCTCCCGCATATACTCATATACTCTGTCCATATGCGCCATCGCCTCGGTGTAGGTATCGGGATCGGCCGAGAGCGCGATCGATCTCATACCGAGCGATGCCGCCTCAAGCGCCGCCGAAACCGTTCCAGAATAAAGAATATCAAGCCCGATATTAAATCCGTTATTGATACCCGAGATCACAAGATCGTATCTGCGTCCAAATCCAAGCGTCGCAACGCGAACACAATCCGCGGGCGTAGAATCAACGCTATACGCCTCTATCCCGTCCTCCCGCTCGATCTTCAAAACCTCAAATGGCTTATAAAGCTCTATTGCGTGGCTCTTTGCGCTCTGCTCCACCTTAGGTGCGAATATTTCTACCTCGCCATACTTTTTTGCCCATTGCACAACACATTCAAGGCTTGGCGCGTTGATGCTGTCGTCATTGGTTATAAGTATTCTCATAGCCATCCACCGTTATTTTTCTTATACTCGCCAAGCGTTACGTCGGCATCGTGAAGCAACGCCGCCGCCTCCTTTTTGGAATAAACGGTCGCGCCGCTTGCGCAATCGTGTCCGCCGCCGTGATAATTCTCGGCGATCTGATTTACGGTTACGAACCTTGAACGCAGACGTACCCTTATTGCATTGTCTCCTTTCTTACCCTCAATAAACGCAAGCCATATGAGGCTTCCCTTGATCGAATCGAGCGACGAGATCACGTTGCTTGCCTGCTCACTTGTAAGATTGAATTTCTTTTGCATCCTACGGTCAACGTAGATATACACCACGCCGTTTTCGGTCATCTTCATATTGTTATATACGTATGCCTTGAATTTAAGCGCAGAATAGTCGTCAAGGTAGAGGTTTGCGTAAAGTATATCGGTATCGATCCCACAGTCAAGCATAATACCCGCAAGGCGCAAAGTCTCGCCCGATACCGAGCGGTAGCGGAAGCGCCCCGAATCGGTTACCATTCCCGTGTAGATAAATCTTGCCGCCTCGGGGGTAAGCGTAAGCTCGTCACGGAAGCTGTCGTAAAATTTTGCGATCATCTCACATGCCGACGAGCGTTCCTCCTCAACCCACGAAATATCGCCGTAAGGCTTTATATCGATGTGGTGGTCTATCTTGATTATCTCACGGCAAAGCTCATATTTCTTGTTGGATATGCGATCAAGCGTTCCCGTGTCAACGACTATACCGAGTGCGTCGGCATAAAGCGCATCCTCAATAGGCTCGTCCTCTGCGCCGAGAAATTTCATATAGTCGCAAAAATCACTATTCTGCAAATATATCTCCTTCTCCGGGAACGTCGCCTTAAGTATAGCCTGCAAGCCCTTCGTTGAGCCTACTGCGTCGCCGTCTGGACGGAAGTGTCGGAATATGATTATTCGGTCATATTCCTTTATTTTTTCAAGTATTTGTCTTTGCAGCTCTATATTTTTCATTTTAAGCCTCCTCTGTAAGCGCATCAAGGTCGGCAAGCAGTGCCATCGCCTCGGCTCTGTCGCGGAGCGTTGCTCCGCTCGCCTTTGCGTGACCGCCGCCGCCGTATTTGGTTGCGATCTGATTTATATTATATTTGCTCGAACGCAGCTCGCAGAGCACGCCCTCATCGGTCTCTGTAAAGTTGACCCATATATCAACGCCGCGAATATCCGACATAGTATTGACCATTCCGCGCGAGATAGTGAAATTGTCTGCTCCGGTAGCACGAGCCTCCTCAAGCGTCGTATAGATATACGCAACTCTTTTCTCGGTAAACGCAATCTTTAACACAAATTGCGCGCGCAGCCTTATGCGCTCGTAATCATCGGAATACAGCTCCTTGTATATCCCATTCATATCAAAGCTCTCGCTAAGCAAAAACGAGGCGAGCTCAAAGGTTCGCGCGCTCGTTGAGTCATAGCGAAAGCGTCCCGAGTCTGTAATCATTCCCGTATAAAGCGACTTTGCGGCAAGTGTGTTCAGGCGAAGCCCGCTCTCCTTGGCAAAGCACGCGATCATTCCACAGCAGCTCTCAAAGCCCGTCTCGGTCAGCTCGACGTCTGCAATGCTTTCGCAAAAAATATGATGATCTATCCTTGCTGTGCGTGCCGCGAGCGTGTAACGGTCATCGCTGATAAGTGCTTTTGCCGAGGTGTCGAGAATTATGGCAAGAGCCCCCTCGTATTCGCTGTCAGCGATCTCGTCCATATGCGATTGCTCCATAAACGAGTATCTACGGGCATCGTCTCCTACCTTATAAACCGTCTTTTCGGGAAAATTTTCGCGTATAAGCGCCCAAAGTCCTATCTGCGCACCCAATGCGTCCCCGTCGGGATTAGAATGACGGTGGATTATTATTTTATCGTAGTCTTTGATTTGTGCAAGTATATTCTCAAACATATATTTTCTCCTATTCCGTTAATATCCTTTTCATATCAGTATATCACACTTTCAACGCTTTGTCAATCCAACAAAAATTTCAAATCGGAAATGCGCTTCAAGCAAGCAAAATGTTATGATACAATTGATAGGTGACAAATAAAAAGAGAAATAGCAACCAA
>CAZSSE010000198.1:0-2898 GCA_964609165.1 uncultured Lachnospiraceae bacterium | reverse complement strand
GGCGGACACGGCGGAAATATCGTGTTCAGAGTCGATACCGGTTGCAATACTCTGCTTGCATTCAAATACCGCCACAAGTTTATCGCCGAAAACGGCGGCAACGGAAAGGGCGGAAAGCTTCACGGAGCAACGGCAGACGATCTTGTAATACTCGTTCCTCCGGGAACTCTGATAAAGGACGAGGAGACAGGAAAGGTCATCCACGATATGACCGACAGCGACGGCGCGGATTATGTCTGCTGCAAGGGCGGTCGCGGAGGCTGGGGCAACCGTCATTTTGCCACGCCTACACGCCAGATCCCCATGTTTGCAAAGAGCGGCAAAAAGGGCGAGGAAAAAAATCTGATACTTGAGCTCAAGATGCTGGCTGATGTCGGACTTATAGGCTATCCCAGCGTCGGTAAATCCTCTATACTTGCGCGAATAAGTGCAGCAAAGCCCAAGATAGCCGATTATCACTTCACTACCCTATCGCCAAATCTCGGCGTAGTTTCGGTAAATGCCGAAGAAGGCTTCGTGGCGGCAGATATTCCCGGGCTTATCGACGGAGCGGCTGACGGCGCAGGGCTTGGACACGCCTTTTTGCGTCACGTTGACCGATGCAGGCTTCTGCTCCACGTGGTCGATATATCCTGCCTTGAAGGCAGAGATCCCATTGATGACATCAAAAACATTAACTATGAGCTCAGACGCTATAGCCCTGCGCTTGCCGAACGCCCGCAGATAATTATTGCAAACAAATCGGACATTCTTGACACCGAGGCGGTGGATATAGCCGAATTTGAAGAGTTCGTATCGGATAACGGTTGGGAGCTTATGTACGTTTCAGCAGCTACGGGCAAAGGGTTGCCCGAGATGATACAGCGTACAGCAGAAATTCTACGAGAGCTTCCCCCGATGCTTGTGTACGAGTGCGAATACGAGCCCGAGGACGCATACGTCGGAGCATCGCATGATACAACCATACACCGTGAAAACGACACCTTCTATGTCGAGGGCGAATGGCTCTACAATCTCGTCGGACAGGTCAACTTTGAGGATTATGAGTCACTCAATTTTTTCCAAAGAGTGCTTAAAAAGAGCGGCGTATTCGAACTTCTTGAGCAGAAGGGCTGCACCGACGGTATGACAGTATCAATATACGATTTTGAATTTGACTATGTAAAATAAAGAAAAGTAAAAGAAAAATAAAGGAGAAAAGTATGAATATCTGGCACGACATCGACCCGTCGGTCATCACCCCCGACGATTTTTCCGCGGTAATAGAGATCTCCAAGGGTAGCTGCTGTAAGTATGAGCTTGATAAATACACGGGATTGCTTCGTCTCGACCGCGTGCTCTACACCTCAACCCACTATCCCGCAAACTACGGATTTATTCCGCGAACCTACGCTGATGACGGAGACCCGCTTGACGTGCTTGTTATCTGTACACAGGAGATCCTGCCGATGACGCTTATACGTGTTATGCCGATAGGCGTTATGCGAATGCTCGACGGCGGAGCTATCGACGATAAGATCATAGCCGTCCCCTTCTCCGATCCAACGTATAATAATATTCGCTCGATCGATGAGCTTCCGCCCCATATATTCGACGAAATAATGCACTTTTTCTCGGTATATAAGCAGCTTGAAAACAAGCAGACCGCAGTAAAGGAGCTTCTCGACGCCGAAGACGCCAAGAGGATCATCAAGGAATGTATGGATAATTACAGCAATACCTTTGTAAAAAACAAGTAAACAGACAACAGATATAAGTAAAACGGAGCAGATGTCCATTCTGCTCCGTTTTACTTTTGTCGCTTTCCCGCTCCTTTGCATAATATATCTATAGGGCAACTGATATTGCTCATAACACTATGTATATTCACAGAAAGGTTTGGATCGCGATGTATAAAGACGACAACATGATAGCGCGTGAGGGATGCAACGAGGCTCTGCTCCGTATGATGATAGACGGCAGAGGGAACGATCCCTCGCAAATACAAGGCAGACCGTCCTGCGACGGAAATACCGATACGGTCAACGAAACGTGGGGTCTCGCGTCACATCCGCTCGCATCGGTATACGCACCATTGCAGAACTTTGGGAATCTGTATGATCTCGACACCGCTCTGAAAGAAGGAACGATATTTACCGAGCTTAATCTCCCGTTTATGGGAAGAAGAGTTGATAAAGGGGGAAAATGCTGTGGTTAACCGTATGAACAGATACAGAAACGATAGCTCTTGCGCCTGCAGCATCAGTAACGGCGGAAATTGTGCAGGCTCTAACAACGGAAACTCATCAATGAACGGCACACAGTCCCAGCTTATGAATAGGCTTCGCAAAGTGGATTTTGCTCTTGCTGATACTATTCTCTACCTCGACGCATATCCCCAATGCAAAGCTGCAATGGAATATTATAAAAAGCTTCTCGGTGAGCGCGTTGTACTCCTCGAAAAGCTTTCGCAAAACGGTATACCGCTTACCGCTATGAGCAATTACTCCGATAGCTGGAATTGGACTGACTCACCCTGGCCGTGGGAATACGAAGCCAACGTATAAACGTATGATTGAAGAAAGGAAATAAACGGTTATGTGGACTTATGATAAGAAACTTCAATATCCCGTAAGAATAAAAAATCCAAATCCAAAGCTTGCAAGTATAGTAATTTCTCAACTCGGTGGACCGGACGGTGAGCTCGGAGCTTCTATGAGATATTTGCACCAGCGTTATTCCTGCCCGTACGATAAGGTTACGGGTATACTCACTGACGTTGGAACCGAGGAGCTCGCACATTTGGAGATGGTAGCGGCGATTATTCATCAGCTTACGAAAAATCTCTCTCTTGAACAGATCGAAGGTACCCCCTTCGCCGCATATTTTGTCGATCACACAACCGGTGCGTACCCTATT
>CAZSSE010000197.1:0-2915 GCA_964609165.1 uncultured Lachnospiraceae bacterium | reverse complement strand
TCTGTTAAATGAAAAAGAAAAACTTGTATTTGCTTCCCGTTCTGGTAATATTGATTCTTTGTTTACTTCTTTTTGTAGGATGCGCCTCGGGAGCTGATGAATCAGACCTCTCGGATCAGGATGCGGGTGCTCTGACCGAAGCTGCGCCCATCGAAGCTCCGACAAAGGAGCCGGAGAGGCTGGACGATACAAAATTAAATATGTTTTTTAATAAAGAATATCTTTGCGCTTTTGTTCTGCCGTCAAATCCGACCGATACCGAGCAGCAGGTCTCGCAAGAGCTAAAGACCTTGCTTTCAAAGCAGACAGGTAAGGAGCCTTCTTTTATAAACGACGGTGAGAGCATAGACGGATATGAGACCGTAGTTTTGATAGGTAACACAAAATATGAGTAATCTAAGGCAATGAGCGCTACGCTTTCTAAGCGAGAGGCGATCATTGACATAGAGAACAACAAGCTTGTCATTGTTTTTGACGATCTGTCGAGCGGTCTTGGCGCGGTCAGAGCACTCATGAAAGAATTGGCCGAAAATAAAAAAGGAGAGGTGAGGCTGTTGTTTAGCTATAAGGAGATATACAAGGCACTTCCGCCTATGGACGAGTTCCCCGATATAGAGGGTGCCAAGAAGGAGCTCGATTGCGGAGAGGGCACGACGATGAAATATTTTTCAAACGCGCTCGTATCCGAATTTGAAAATTATTGCGATCGGATCTATATGGCAGGATTTGAAAAGCTTTCCGAGCGCGAGGAGAAGGGCAACCATTTTGCAACCTTTGCCGCAGAGGACGGGTATGCGTATCTTTATTATACCGAGTGCAGCAAGGAAATAAGACTGATAACAGGTCCTATCGAGGCTTTGGCACTTGAGGATTACAGCACGGGCGCAGCCGAGACTGCTCAAGCCTATATCGCCTCAATTCCCCAGACAAATCAGGGACAGGGATATATTTTCCGCCTTCCCGACGGAAGATTTATAATTCATGACGGTGGATACGCGGGTGATGATCGCGTTTATAAGGCACTCAGAAACCTCGTGCCCAAGGGAGAGATCACGATTGCCGCTTGGTTTATTTCACATCCTCACGGGGATCATTATCCTGCATTTATCGACTTTATAAAAGCTCATAATTATGATAAAGCGATAACTATAGAAAGGCTTATACACAATTACGCTCACTATGAAATGTACAACATAAACGGCACGGCCGGCGAGGATAAATCGGGTGATAGCGTAAAGGAACTTTACGCGGCGATCGAGCAGTATATGCCGGATCTTCCCGTTATCAAGGCGCACACGGGACAGATAATTGATTTTGGAACTGCGACCGTGGAGGTTCTCTACACTATTGAGGATCTGCTGCCTAAGCAGCTCCCTAACGTAAACGATTCCTCTATGGTAATAAGGCTCAATATGGAGGGCAGCTCTATAATGCTTCTTGCAGATACCTGCTACGCCTCGGGACCTATACTTCATAGTATGTGGGGCGATTATCTGAAGTCTGATATAATGCAGATGGCGCATCATTCTATGTGGCCATCGGTTGAGACGATATATCATGACATTCAGGCAGAGGTAATTCTTCATTCCACAATGTATAGTATTATGAAAGATAACATACAGCCCACAACAAACTGGGCGGGTGTAATGGAGGCGGCATTAAGCTATGCGAAGGATATGTACGTTTCCGACTCGCATGGCGAGGTCATAATGCTTCCGTATGTAACACAAAATAACAAGGAAGAAGTGCTGGAGTATATTAAAAATTACGAAGCATAAGGCAACCGAATAACGTAAAAGACCGTTTTGCTGTCAAAACGAGACAGCAAAACGGTCTTTTGTGCAATATGCCCAAATTTTAAATTGGTATTGACAATTGTATGCGCATATGATATGATATTATCAGGGCAAATCCTTTAAATGGTAAGCCCAAAAAAATTATGATAAGGAGATGTGTTATGAAAAAAGTGAAGGCAACAACCATTAAGATGTACCACAGGACTATTGCGCTGTTATTGCTTATTCTTACAGCATTTTCAAGCGCCTCCTGCAATACTGCGTCAAAAGCCGAGAACGGCGATTCGCAGATGATCGAGCAAACAGAAGAGGAGAAAAAGTACAGTGTAAGGTCTGCGATGCCGGAGGACAAGGTGTCAGAAATAAAATCACGGTACGATATAAAAATGGTACCCAGATACCATGTATTCCCGGCAGGTGAGTATAGCTTTAAAAATGGTGGATTGAAATTGGAAACATATGGAATGTATGGCGAGGCGTGTATTATTCACGCAAAAGAGTCGTCATTTGATGTATATTGGGAGAACATTGGCGGATTTGAATTCAGATACAGGCAAGCTCCTCCGCTTGTGTATTACAATCAAAAATTTTATGAATTAGGAGAAGCGGTCGAAAAAAACATAATCTATAACGGGGATCTTGAAATTATTCATAAAGAGTACAAGGATAAAAATTATAATCCATTTTATAAATGGTATCTAAAGTATTCTGTTGATTCACAGTTTTATGGCAAATCGGTTTACGTAACCGTACAACCTCCATATAATGACAAGGAGTACACAGTCGATGATTTTGCGGAAATAGGGTGTGTAGCGGTTGAAGAGACTACGAGTTTTGATTTTAAAACGAATCCAAATAGAATAGGTAGAAAGTGGCAGTTGCATCTTGGTAAAGAATCAAAGGAATGGGCGGTTCAAGCTATCGAGATGTTATATGAGAGAGAAGACGTATTTTTAGTTCAAGCCGATCATTATAATTCATTTGCAATTGTACCCAACGATACCGAATACTCACAGGGAAAGCAAACGGAATTGTTAAAAATATCTATGCCAAGTGCTTGGGATATTCAAAGCTATGCTACAGGCATTAAGGTAGGTATAATTGATAGCGGAATAGAAA
>CAZSSE010000196.1:0-2918 GCA_964609165.1 uncultured Lachnospiraceae bacterium | reverse complement strand
TAATGATACCGTCAGGTATGTTTCTCAAAAAATTACTTTTTATAAAATCCGATCTTTATAAACCAACCTTGAAGCTCTTCGGTGCTGTCTTTTTAGAAAAAGGCAGCTGAATAAAAATGCGCTTAAAAGCTAACCGATCATCTCCTTCAACGCATCAAGAGCATCAGAAAGACCGCCAACCTCATCGATTATTCCGTACTCGACAGCCTCGCGTCCCTCGATGATCGATCCTATATCGGTTGCAAGCTCGTCGGGGCGCATCATCAGCTCGCGTATGACGTCGGGGCTTGCCGAGGAGTGCCCGCAGATGAATTTAACAATGCGTTTTTGCATCTCCTCAAAATAGTTAAAGGTCTGCGGCGCGCCGAGCACGAGCCCGTTTATGCGTACCGGGTGTATAGTCATAGTCGCCGATGGGACGATAAAGGATCGCTTCGATGCCGTCGCAAGCGGCACACCTATAGAATGTCCGCCGCCGAGCACCAGCGATACCGTCGGTTTTTTCATTGAAGCGATCATCTCGGCAATTGCAAGTCCTGCCTCCACGTCTCCGCCCATTGTATTGAGTATGATCAGCAATCCGTCGATCTCACTATCCTCTTCAATATCGACAAGCTCGGGAATTATATGCTCGTACTTGGTTGCCTTTTGCCCCTCGGGCAGAAAGTAATGCCCCTCTATCTGACCTATTATCGACAAGCAGTGTATGCGTTCGTGCCCGCGCGTGGTGACGGCTCCGTCCTCGCGATCGTTTTTTGCCTGTCCGACCTCCGGTTTTTCATTTTTTTTAGTATCTCGTTTCTTTTTTTGATCTGCCGGTTTCATATTTCCTCCGTTCCGCCTTTTTGTAAAAAATACAGAATATATATAATATTATTTGCAGAAAAATGCGTGTTAAATCTTTACAAGATCAAAAAAATGTGATATAATATAAAAAATTGTGTCGATAAACAGACAAAAGATACGGACAAAGGAAGGATTGAACAAAAAAGCTATGGCAAACAAGATTTTGGTTGAGACATCTGCAAGACACGTACACGTAACTGCGGAAACACTCGAGGTTCTCTTTGGCAAGGGACACACTCTCACAAACAAAAAAGACCTTAGCCAGCCCGGTCAGTTCGCATGTGAAGAGAAGGTTACGGTAAAGGGCCCCAAGGGCTCTATTAAGGCAAGCATTCTCGGACCTACGCGTCCTGCCGATCAGGTTGAGCTTTCTCTTACCGACGCACGAACGATCGGCGTTGTTGCTCCCGTTCGCGAGTCGGGCGACATCGCAGGAAGCGGATGCTGCGTTATCGAGGGCCCTTGCGGCTCTGTTGAGGTAAAGGAGGGCGTTATCGCGGCTAAGCGTCATATACATATGACTCCCGCAGATGCTGCGGAGCTCGGTGTTAAAGACAAGGAGATCGTCAGCGTTAAGCTTGACACCGCCCGTCCCCTCGTATTCGGCGACGTGGTAGTAAGAGTAAGCGATAAGTTCGCTCTCGCTATGCACATCGATACCGACGAGTCCAATGCGGCTTGCGCATTCGGAGAGGTCTACGGCTCTATCGTAAAATAACGGTAAGATAAGAAATAATAAAAAAGGAGATAAAAGTCATGAGCAATGAAAACATTTGCGAGTACGCAATGAGCCGTGAGGTTCAGGAAATGTGTACCGTAACAAAGGGCCCCAAGCACGGTCCCGCTCCCATTCCGGAGGAGGGCAAGTGGGTTGAGGCAAAGCAGATCAGCGACATCTCGGCTTACACACACGGTGTAGGCTGGTGCGCACCCCAGCAGGGAGCTTGCAAGCTTTCTCTTAACGTAAAGAACGGTATCATCGAGGAGGCTCTCGTTGAGACTATAGGATGCTCGGGTATGACACACTCAGCGGCTATGGCGGCTGAGATACTTCCCGGCAAGACACTTCTTGAGGCGCTTAACACCGACCTCGTATGCGATGCTATCAACACCGCTATGAGAGAGCTCTTCCTTCAGATCGTTTATGGTCGTAGCCAGTCCGCCTTCTCCGAGAACGGTCTTGTTATCGGCGCAGGTATGGAGGATCTCGGTAAGGGCGAGAGATCGATGGTTGGTACAATGTACGGAACCAAGGCAAAGGGCGTTCGTTACCTTGAGATGACCGAGGGCTACTGCACAAGAATGGCGCTCGACGAGAACAACGAGGTTATAGGATATGAGTTCGTATCTCTCGGCAAGATGACCGACTTTATCAAGAAGGGCATGGAGCCTAACGAGGCATACGAGAAATCCAAGGGTACATACGGTAGATTCAATGATGCTGCAAAGTACATTGACCCCCGTAAGGAATAATCAAGGAGGTAATGTATAATGGCTAAGTTTGAAGGTTACGAGAGACGTGAGGCGAAGATCCTCGCGGCTATTAAGGAATATGGTATCAGCTCTATCGACGAGTGTAAGGAGATCTGCGACGCTTACGGCATCGATCCTTACAAGATCGTTGAGGAGACACAGCCTATCTGCTTTGAGAACGCTAAGTGGGCGTACACTGTAGGTGCGGCTATCGCAATCAAGAAGGGCTGCAAGAAGGCTTCCGACGCGGCAGCTGCTATCGGTATCGGTCTTCAGTCCTTCTGTATCCCCGGATCTGTTGCCGAGAACCGTAAGGTCGGTCTCGGTCACGGAAACCTCGGCGCAATGCTCCTCTCCGAGGAGACCGAGTGCTTCTGCTTCCTTGCAGGACACGAGTCCTTCGCAGCGGCAGAGGGTGCTATCAAGATCGCGCTCAATGCTAACAAGGTAAGAAATAAGCCTCTTCGTGTTATCCTTAACGGTCTGGGCAAGGATGCGGCTTATATCATTTCGAGAATTAACGGCTTTACTTATGTAGAGACAAAGTTCGATCCCTACACCGAGGAGGTTGCTGTTCTCTCCGAGAAGGCATTCTCGAA
>CAZSSE010000195.1:0-2946 GCA_964609165.1 uncultured Lachnospiraceae bacterium | reverse complement strand
CATCCGACGAGCAGCTCGACAGCCCTATGCTCTATTGCTCCGGAAGAGCCGGCACCGCAACCGAGGATCCCAACGTAGCGGGAACAGATCTTGTACCCCTCTTTGAGAAGATACTTGATTATATCCCTGCCCCGGAGGGTGATGAGAACGGCGAGCTTCAGCTCCTTGTTTCCTCTATCGACTACAACGAGTATGTCGGAAGAATCGGAATAGGCAGGATCGAACGCGGCTCTATACGTGTAAATCAGGATGCATATATCTGCAATTATCACACAGGTGCCGCTCCCAAGCGCACAAAGATCGTCGCTCTCTTCCAAATCGACGGTCTCCTTCGCGTTCCTGTTGAAACGGCAAAGATGGGAGATATAGTTTGCTTCTCGGGTGCCGAGAATATCACCATCGGAGACACCATAACAAGCCTTGCTGCCCCGGAGCCGCTTGAGTTTGTAAAGGTCAGCGAGCCCACACTTGAAATGACATTTGCAGTCAACGACAGCCCATTTGCGGGAAATGAAGGCAAGTTCGTCACCTCGCGTCAGTTGCGTGACAGACTTTACAAGGAGCTTCTGAAGGACGTGTCCTTGCGCGTCGAGGACGGAGACAGTATGGACGAATTTAAGGTAGCGGGACGCGGCGAGATGCATCTTTCTATCCTTATCGAAACCATGCGCCGCGAGGGATATGAGATGACCTGCTCCAATCCTCGGGTGCTTTACAAGGAGATCGACGGTGTTAAGTGCGAGCCTATGGAGCACGTAACGCTCGACGTTCCCTCGGAATACGTAGGCGCGGTCGTTGAAAAGCTCGGTCAGAGGAAGGGCGATCTGCTTGAAATGAATCCGATAGGCAGCCGTATGAGAATAGAATATTCTATTCCCTCAAGATGTCTCTTCGGCTATCGCTCCGAATTTCTTACCGCCACACACGGTGAAGGTATTATGAACTCGCTGTTCGACGGCTATCAGCCCTACAGAGGCGAGGTAATTATGAGGTTTACAGGCTCACTCATCGCATCCGAGACCGGTGAGACAACAAGATACGGACTTTTCAACACGCAGGAGCGTGGAAGCCTGTTCGTTGGCCCTCAGACTCCCGTTTACGAGGGTATGATAGTTGGCGAAAACCCCAAAAACGACGACATTGCGGTCAACCCCTGCAAGAAAAAGCAGCTTACCGCTATCCGTTCCGCAGGAGCTGACGAAAAGCTTCTCCTTACTCCGCCTGTTATATTCTCTCTTGAGGAGGCTATCGAATTTATCACAGACGACGAGACAACAAGATACGGACTTTTCAACACGCAGGAGCGTGGAAGCCTGTTCGTTGGCCCTCAGACTCCCGTTTACGAGGGTATGATAGTTGGCGAAAACCCCAAAAACGACGACATTGCGGTCAACCCCTGCAAGAAAAAGCAGCTTACCGCTATCCGTTCCGCAGGAGCTGACGAAAAGCTTCTCCTTACTCCGCCTGTTATATTCTCTCTTGAGGAGGCTATCGAATTTATCACAGACGACGAGCTCATTGAGGTAACACCTAAGTCGATACGTCTTCGTAAGAAAATACTGAACAACGAGGAGCGTATGAAGGCGGTTATGAAAAAGAGACGCGAAATGGCAAAGAGCTAAAGCACAACAATAGCGCAAAACGGCGACCTATATCTTGTAGGTCGCCGTTTTTATGATTTTTATGACTGTTTCTCAAATCCGTGTATAAAACCGTCCGCGCGCGCCGAGCTGATGTCTCCGCCTATAACACGGTTGCGGTAAACTATAATGTTTGCGTATACCTTCCCCTTCTCGCCTTCATAGTTGGTGATCTCATAGGTATATCTCATCACGCTTTTTTTCTTGTATTTTGACAGATCAAGTCCCTGTCGCTTCTGTATCTCATTATATCCCGTAAATATCTTATCAAATTCCTCGGGAATAGTGATCTCCACGCTCTCCACGGGCGCACCGTTCACCTTCCAACCGAACTGCGCGAGAAAATTTACTCTGTCCTCCTCGGTCTTGATCTTGTCGTAATTGATCTCCTTCTCATTCCCGGTCGTTATGTATCCAAGATCTCCACCGTCGTATCCCGGAATAAAGGTTATCATAGTGATAAGTGCCGTCAGCGCAACGCAGACTACTGCAAAAAATTTAAGCGTGCTCGCTCTTAATGAATATACAAACATGCTACTCCTCCCAAAGCATTTACTATCACATCTATATGTCGTCCGACGGCGATTTATGAAAAAATGTTCGCTTAAATGAAAAATTCATCCGTGCAAAGACAAAAATGCTTTTTCTCATATTGACACGGGTGATTTAAAGTGATATAATAAGATGATATATATTTTTTAGAAAGGCAAGGCTTTTTTATTATGCAATGGACGTCATTGAACGACCTTCGCGAAAAGTATCTCTCATTCTTTGAGTCAAAGGGACATCTCAGACTTTCCTCTTTTCCGTTGGTTCCAATTAACGACAAATCTCTTCTTTTGATCAATTCGGGTATGGCTCCGATGAAGAAATATTTCACCGGCGAGGAAATTCCTCCACGCAACAGAGTTACTACCTGCCAGAAATGTATCCGTACTCCCGACCTTGAGCGTGTAGGTCATACCGCTCGCCACGGCACGTTTTTTGAAATGCTCGGAAACTTCTCGTTCGGAGATTACTTCAAGGATGAGGCTATTCCGTGGGCGTGGGAATTCCTAACGGAAACGCTTGAAATACCCTCTGATCTTCTCTGGCCCTCTATCTATGAAAACGACGAGGAGGCTTACGACATTTGGATAAATAAGATCGGCGTTAACCCCGCACATGTAGTAAGACTTGGTAAGGAAGATAACTTCTGGGAGCACGGAGCAGGTCCCTGCGGCCCCTGCTCTGAAATATACTTTGACCGCGGTCTCAAATACGGATGCGGCTCTCCCGACTGTAAGCCCGGCTGTGACTGCGACAG
>CAZSSE010000194.1:0-2999 GCA_964609165.1 uncultured Lachnospiraceae bacterium | reverse complement strand
GACAACTATTTCTGAAAAATCTGTCACCTATCATTGACAATTCAACAAAATATTTTTCACTTTTTTAAAAAAAGCTCTTGCATTTTGCTTTAAAATATGATATAATAGCAAATGTTCTATGAGTTAATAAATTCTAATGATAAAGTTATGCGTATGTGCATTTAGGAGGTGTCAATATGGCAAAGTGTAGTGTTTGCGGAAAGGGCGTTGTTTTCGGACAGGCAGTTTCCCACTCGAATCGTAAAACAAACAGAACTTGGAAGCCCAACATCCGTAAGGTAAAGGCTATGGTTAACGGTACACCTAAGACCATTGCTGTTTGCTCCAGCTGCCTTCGTTCTGGCAAAGTTACCAGAGTTTAATTGCTCGGTATAATCCTATTTGCGTGCGCAATGCGGATTAAAGATCAAAAAGCAGGTTCGCATGTGAATCTGCTTTTTTACTTTTTACAGAGGTATTATGAGTAACGAAAATGTCATCGCACTTATTGGCGAGTGCGCACCCGCAAATATTATTGACGCATTGAAACGAGAGGGCTTTGAAACACTTTTGCTGAAGAAAAGCGATCGGTTGCAGTCGCCTGTATCCTCACACGCAGATATGCTTCTCTTTCCTGTTGATAATAAGATTTTTATTTCAAGGTCATATGCTTCACACATTGCAACTACACTGGAACGCCTCAAAGAATATGGATATACCGTCGTTTTGTGTGACAGCGAGCCTGAATGTGTCTATCCCTATGATATTCTCTTTAATATGGCTAAAATAGGCTCTACAGTTTTCGGTAAAATAAAATACATCGACGGTACCGCAAAAAAATATCTTCAGGAAGAAGGATACTCTCTCGAGAACGTAAATCAAGGATACGCAAAATGCTCCACCGTTATTCTCAACGACCGTGCTATCATTACTGCCGACAAGGGTATAGCCCGAAAATCCGTGTCATGCGGAATAGATGCACTGCTCATAGAAAACTCAATCGATTCAGTAAAGCTTGACGGATACGATTACGGATTTCTCGGCGGTGCTTGCGGCTTACTATGCTCTAAGCTTTATTTCTGCGGTAATATTTATCTGCACCCATACCATACTCAAATACTTGAGTTTTGCGCGGCTCACAAAGTTGAAGTGGTATCTCTCACGAATGAACCGCTATACGATGTAGGTGGAATATTTTTTTTGAAATCTTTAAAGTAATACCCACCAGCACTGCCGATTACTTTCGTTACACAATAAAGGCAATATCATTCCGAACAATCGGTTTGATATTGCCTTTTCCATCAATGGTTGAATTTTTGCAAAAATCAATTAGTACTTGTTTGACATTTCTATTATTGGCTGTTATAATAAAGTTGTAATATAATTTACGGAGTGGAAATTGCTATGCTTGATATAAAAATCATCGGAACCCGCATAAAGGAATTAAGAAAGCAACGAGGACTGACGCAAAATGCCTTTGCCGAGGAGCTTCATATAAGCTTTCAGGCAGTATCAAATTGGGAACGTGGAATTGCGCCGCCGGAGCTTGAAAATTTAATAAATATTGCCACATATTTTGGAGTGTTGGTAGACGACCTTTTGCGTCCTCAAAACAGCGATCTGTTTTTGGGGATTGACGGCGGCGGTACAAAAACCGAATTTGCGGTAATATCCTCCGACGGTTGCGTGCTAAAGCGTTTCGTGAGGAGCGGCTGTAACCCAAATGACATCGGATTTTCCAAAATGGAGACTCTTATCACAGAGGGGATCGGAGAGATCCTTTTGGAATTTCAATCGGTACGACATATTTTTTGCGGAATTGCGGGTATCTCTACGGGAAATTATGCCAAGCTACTGTGCAACGATCTGAAAATCCGCTATCCCCAGATCGATATAGATATAAAAAATGATTCCTTTAATCTTTTTGCCCTTAGTGACGATGCCGATATGGCGGTCATCAGTGGCACCGGATCTGTGGTGTTTGTCAAAGACGGAGATACGTGCAAAAGGCTTGGCGGTTGGGGTTATCTTCTCGATGATGCCGGAAGCGCATATGACATCGGAAGAGATGCACTTCGAGTGGCACTCCGAGAGGATGACATGAAGGAGGAGCCATCTCTTATAAGCCGACTGCTGCATAAGGAGCTGAATACCTCGACCGTATGGGAGCATATCAGCACGATATACAATGAGGGGAAGCCCTATATCGCAGGTCTTGCTTCGGTGGTTTTTGACGCATATCAAAAGGGAGATAAAAAAGCCGTAGAAATAATTGACAAAAGCGCAAAGGCTTTGGCAGAGCTTTTGAACGTTGGGGTAAGGCTCTACGGAGCAAGATCTGTCGCCATCGCAAGCGGTGGACTTTTTGAGCATTATGCCGACATTATGACCAACCACATCGGACAGTACAGCGACGTAAAGCTTATTATAAGCGAGCTTCCTCCCATCTACGGAGCCTGCGTGAACGCCCACTCTATGTCAAAGTACGAACGCAGTGCCGAGTTTTACGAAAATTTCAAAAAAACCTACGGAGGGATGAAGCAATGAATATACCAAAAACAGAAATGAGAAATCCCACAAGCATGAACATGGATAAAATGAGCACCGAAGAAATGGCAAGGCTCGTTGTCACAGCAAACTATGAAGCGGTAAAGGCAGTTGAAAATTCTTCGGCGTCTATTGCAAATGCCGTAGATGCTATCGCAGTTGCCTTCGATAACGGCGGTCGGCTTTTCTACATTGGCGCAGGAACGTCCGGAAGACTTGGTGTCCTTGATGCTGCCGAGTGTCCCCCGACGTTTGGCGTTTCATATGATCAGGTACAAGGCATTATAGCAGGCGGAAATGAAAGAATGTTCCGTGCCGGAGAGAACGAAGAGGATAAATACCAAAACGGCTGTGAAGCAATAGCTGAACATGGCATTACGTCAAATGACGTTGTGGTTGGAATATCAGCATCCGGCAACGCGGCTTACGTGGTAGGTGCGATAGATGCCGCAAAAGCTCTTGGAGCAATAACC
>CAZSSE010000193.1:0-3026 GCA_964609165.1 uncultured Lachnospiraceae bacterium | reverse complement strand
GAAGTGTATCGGGATATTCGTTTTCTATATACTCAAAGAATTTGCTGCCGATACCTTCGCCGCGAAATTCTTCTTTAATGTATATGTCCTCGATCCATATACAGGGCTTTCCAAATTCGGTTGAAAAGCTCTTTGCTATCATTGCGTAGCCCTGTACGGCTCCGTTGCACTCAAAGACATATCCTTCTGCATACGGAGAATCAGATACGCAGGCGTCTATGTCTGCGTTGAAGATCTCATCAGAGCCGTTGGTGGATACGTATTCAGATGCGTAAAAGGGGCGCATCATTTCTATTATCGACAGCCTGTCGTCTGCCGTCATTTTTCTTATATTGCTGTACATAATATACCTCTCGTGGTTGTTATTTTCATAGATCGGTAGCGTAATTTTTTTGTATATTATAGCACAGGCTTATGCTTTTGTCAAGCAATTGCAAGCAATCGCAGGCAATCGCAAGCAATCGCAAGCAATCGCAGCCTCTTTAAGGCCTTATTCATAAAAATCGAATCCCGCAAGCATCAAGTGCTTGCGGGATATTTTCTGTATTTTATCTTTTTTCTCTTTTTACGACAGTATCTTGCGCTTTGACTATACAGTCCGAGGGATAAACTCCGCGGAGAGAGGTCAGGGGATATACTGTAGTATTTTTACCTATGACCGTTCCGGGATTGATTACCGAGCCACAGCCGACGTCTGCGCCGTCAGCAAGTATACCTCCCATCTTGCGAAGCCCCGTAAGATATTCCTTGTCTGCGTGAACCACCACGGGCTTGTGATCAGATCTGAGGTTTGAGCATATCGTTCCCGCGCCCATATGCGCACGGTTTCCGAGCACCGAATCGCCGACGTAATTGTAATGAGGAACCTGAACAGCATCGAGAAGAATACAATTCTTAAGCTCCGACGAATTGCCGATAACGCAATTTTCTCCCGTTATTACGCTTCCTCTGATGAATGCTCCGGGGCGTATCTCGCTTCCCGAGCCGATAATGGCGGGTCCCTCTATCGTCGCGCTCGGATATATTTTTACGTTATTACCAACAAGCAC
This sequence comes from uncultured Lachnospiraceae bacterium, assembly GCA_964609165.1. Taxonomy (GTDB): domain Bacteria; phylum Bacillota; class Clostridia; order Oscillospirales; family CAG-272; genus HGM12713. Next base: position 1,977 of record CAZSSE010000193.1, on the reverse strand, counting down.
GCCGTCGGCAATGAGTGTATAGCCCTCAATTCCGTTCTCAATAAGCATGAGCGCGTATTCCTTTATTTTGGGGAGAAGCTCCCACGGGTATTCTGCATCCTCAAAAAGCCCTTTAAGATAACTCGGTACCGATTCAAAGAGCTGATCTGTTTTTACGCGCTTATCCATTTGAATATCCCCTCTCGATTATTACGCTTGCTATTCGATCTGCATATTCAATGCACTTTTCCTGCGTCTCTGCTTCGATCATTACACGGATAACGTTCTCCGTGCCGCTCTGGCGCAGAAGTGCTCTGCCTTTTTTGTTAATAAGCTCTTCAACCGCCTGTAGTTCGGCAAGCACGGCCTTATCGGCCATTACCGCTGCCTTGTCCTTTACCCTGAGATTTCTCAGATATTGCGGATACAGGGTTATCGGCTCTGTCAGCTTTGAGAGCGAGGTCTTTGAATCGCAAAGCTCCTCGGTTATCATTATTGCGGTAAGAAGTCCGTCACCCGTAGTGGCATATTTTTTCATAATAATATGTCCCGATTGCTCGCCGCCGATCATATAATTGTTTTCCTGCATACATTCGTAGACAAACCGATCACCAACGTTTGTCTGCACACAGCTTATCCCGATACGCTCAAGGCTGTCTACAAATCCGCTGTTTGACATCACTGTGCTTACGACTGTATTCTCGTTGAGCGTGCCGCGAGCCTTGAGACGTTTAGCGAGAAGATATATGATCGCGTCTCCGTCGACGATATTTCCGTTTTCGTCGACAGCCAAGCATCTGTCTGCGTCTCCGTCGAATGCAAATCCGATGTCAAGGTGCTTTTCCTTGACAAGCCGTTGGAGGCTTTCCATATGCGTTGAGCCGAAGCCATCGTTTATATTGAAGCCGTCGGGCTCATTTCCTATCGTGTACGTTTGTGCGCCGAGGGCAGAGAATACGGCGGTCGCTATGCTCCATGAGGCACCGTTGGCGCAGTCAAGACCTATGCGAAGCTTTTTGTAGGAATTTGAAGCTACAGAAATAAGATAGCCTATATAGCGGTTTCTGCCCGAGGCGTAGTCGTGTATGCGTCCTATTCTGGACTTTTGCGCAAATGGAATATCATCACCGTCAAGTCCCAACGCCTTTATATTACCGTCAAGGTATGCCTCGATGAGATCGGTAGTGTGATCGTCTGTTTTCTCGCCGCGCGAATTTATTACCTTGATGCCGTTATCGTAAAATGGATTGTGCGAAGCGGTTATCATTATGCCGCAATCGAACGAATCTTGCCTTGTAACGTAGGATACGCTCGGCGTTGTGGTCACGTGGAGCATATACGCATCGGCTCCGCTTGCGGTTATTCCTGCGGCAATCGCATATTCGAGCATGTAGCTTGATCGACGGGTGTCCTTGCCGATAACTATACGCGGGCGGTATCCCGGAATTGAGCAGCCCGAAAGCGGCGAAGAAAAATACCAGCCGAGAAAGCGTCCCACCTTGTATGCGTGAGTTGATGTAAGATTTACGTTTGCCTCTCCGCGAAATCCGTCGGTGCCGAAATATTTGTTTTTGCGCTGCTCCTTGCTTATATCAACGCCGACGCTGATCTTATCACGAAGCAGCTCGTCGGTCGATACCGAAAAATAATCGGCAAGCTGTAGTACCTTGTCTATTTGGGGAAGTGCCTGATCCATTTCCCATTTGGATACCGATTGCCGTGAGACACCAAGTATCTCGGCAAGCTCCTCCTGAGAGATGTCTGCCGCGCTTCTGAGCATAACTATCTTTTGACCTATTGTCATAATTTATCTCCTTGAAATTATTGTTTGTACATTCAACATTACACGATTATATATTATATCATTATCTGTGCGAATATTCAATCAACCGAACATTGATTTTTTCGCAACCTCAGGTTGCGTGCGCGTAGCGGGAAATTTTTGCTTAATGTTATGATACAATTGATAGGTGACAAATAAAAAGAGAAATAGCAACC
>CAZSSE010000192.1:0-3027 GCA_964609165.1 uncultured Lachnospiraceae bacterium | reverse complement strand
TACGGAATCAACAGCGAGCACTCTATGGCTCTGCTCTCTCGCGCGGCGGAGAATGTCATATTGACTCATCTGGAGCGTGATTTTGATACCCTGCATTTTTATAACGCAGTGATAAAATAAGCTCTACAGAACCGTATCGCACGGCAACCGTCCTTATTGTACGGCGTTATCCATTTTAATTGTAGGAACCGGCGTCCTCGACGGTCCGTTCGACAGAAGAAAATTATAGCAAAATAATCGACCTGTGATCCGAAATAATGTCGTAGACGTATAATACCAATATATTTTTTAACAATCACGGACCGTCGAGGACGCCGGTCCCTACAATCGAAATAATGGTCGCCGTGTAATATCTACACATTTATTAACAACTTCGTACCGTCGGGGACACCGACCCCTACAAGGTAATATGTGTTTCGTTTATGCAGATAACAACAGTATTGTTCGACGGACAAATATATTTTATTTATTCGGATAATAGCCGCAATATATTTTCAATAATTACAACAAAATAAATACAAAAAACTAACCAAAGGGAAAAAATGAACATAACAGAAAAAACACTGACAACACTTGAATTTGATAAAATACGCGAGATGCTTGCCGCTCTGTGTCCGACCGAGGGCTCGGCTGCGCTCTCTCTTGCGCTCTGTCCCGACGACCGACGCGAGATCGTAGAGCGTCGTCTTGCGCGAACGACCGATGCGCGCCATCTGCTTGACACAAAGGGACTGCCGCCATTCGGTACGGTACGCGATATGGGCGATGCCTGTGAGCGCGCCTTAAAGGGTGCGGTGCTCACTCAACGCGAGCTGCTCGACGCGGCGCTTCTTATGCGCTCATCGCGCTCCCTGCTTGACTATATCCGTGCAAACAAGCTCTTTAATACATCTCTTGACGAGATCTTTGAACGACTTTTACCAAACCGCCCGCTTGAGGACAGAATATTCCGCTCGATAATCTCGGAGGATATGATCGCAGACGAAGCAAGCCCCACGCTTGCCGATATTCGCCGCAAGATACGTGCCTCAAATTCAAAAATCAAGGAAACACTCTCGAAATATATCGGCGGCTCTTATTCAAAATATCTTCAGGAAAACATTGTCACTCAGCGCAACGGACGGTACGTCGTTCCCGTTAAGATTGAATACAGAAACGAGGTCAAGGGACTTATCCACGATACATCAGCATCCGGAGCGACGGTGTTCGTTGAGCCTATGGCAGTGGTTGATGCCAACAACGAGCTCCGTATGCTCGAAGCCAAGGAATCGCACGAGATCGAGCGTATACTTTCCGAGCTTTCCGAGGGCGTTGCGGGCTTTGCGCCATCGCTCAATCTCAATTACAGAAACATCACCGAGATCGCGTTTGCGTTCGGCTGTGCAAATCTCTCGCAGTCTATGGATGCCCGAGAGCCCAAAATAACCGATGCGCGAAGCTGCAAGCTCATTCGTGCGCGTCATCCGCTTATTGACAAAAAAAACGTCGTGCCGATAACGGTTTCGCTCGGCGGCGAATACGACACTCTTATAATCACAGGTCCGAATACGGGTGGTAAAACGGTTACTCTCAAAACTCTCGGTCTCTTTGCCATTATGGCGCAGGCAGGACTTCACCTGCCGCTCGACGAGGGCAGCGAGGTCTGCATTTTCGAGAAAATTCTCGTCGATCTTGGCGACGAGCAAAGCATAGAGCAGTCGCTCTCCACCTTCTCGTCGCATATGGTTACGATAGTTTCTATAGTCAACGAGCGAAACGACCGCTCTCTCGTGCTCTTTGACGAGCTTGGCGCGGGAACAGACCCCGTTGAGGGCGCGGCTCTTGCCGTTTCCGTCATAGAGGATATGAGAAACGCAGGTGCTCTGTGCGCCGCTACAACACACTATACCGAGCTTAAAACCTATGCTATGGATACCGAGGGCGTACAGAATGCCTCGTGCGAATTTGACGTGGAAACACTACGCCCGACCTATAAGCTCATCGTCGGCGCACCCGGAAAATCCAATGCATTTGCCATATCCGAAAAGCTCGGTCTGCCTCGACGTATCGTCGAGCGCGCCGGCAGCTATGTAGCCACTGAAAATAAGCAGATGGATCGCCTGCTGGGCGAGCTTGAAGAGGCGCGTCAGGAAGCGGAAAAAGAAAGAGAGCAGACAGAGCGTATGCGTCTTGACTATGAAGGCTTCAAGCGTGATGCCGAAAAGTCGCTAAAGGAAAGGCTTGACGCATCCGAGCACGAGCTTGAAAAAGCGAGAGCAAAGGCTCAGAATATGGTCGAAAGTGCCAAGCGCTCTGCCGATTTCATAATGGAGGAGATGGAAAAGGTACGCAAGGCTAAGGACTCCGAGAAGTTAGGTGACGAGCTTGACCGCGCGCGCCGCGAGCTTCGCGAGCATCTTCGCAATCATTCCGATGCATACGATCCCGTAGAAATACGCAAGAACGAAAATTACGTTCTTCCCCGCCCTCTGCGCAAAGGAGACGAGGTTATTATCGTCAGCCTCGGCAAAAAAGCAACCGTTCTTGAGACGCCCGATAAATCAGGGAAGGTCAGCGTTCAGGCAGGCATAATTAAAACCAAGGCGGATATTTCCGATCTCCGTCTGCACGAGCAGGAGGTCAGCGTTATCTCGAACGGAAAAAAGCGCGCCGCCGCCTCTTACAAGGTCACTGTCAACCGAGATTTTCGTGACGAGATCGACCTTAGAGGTATGACGGGCGACGAGGCTTGGAACGCCGTAGATAAATATTTCGACGAGGCGGCACTCGCTAATTTCCATACCGTTCGCCTTATTCATGGTAAGGGTACGGGCGCGCTCAAAAAATACCTGTGGGACGAGCTCCGCAAGGATCGCCGCGTCGCCGCCTTCCGTATCGGTCAGTTCGGCGAGGGCGACGGCGGTGTTACCGTGGTTGAGCTGAAGTAAAATACACACATCGGTCGGTGCCAAAGTCCTGACCGATGTGCTTTTATTATATTGCGTTTGATTTTTCAAACTGCTGTTATCCGCATAGGAGAGTGAATAT
>CAZSSE010000191.1:0-3031 GCA_964609165.1 uncultured Lachnospiraceae bacterium | reverse complement strand
TCCCTACAGGGTGAATTTTGGTGATGCGCATATAAACTGCGGTGAATTTGCTTCCCCTTATTGACAAAAGGATATTAAAATGCTAAAATAAATATGTATAAATACAGAAAGGTGAACTCACTATGCTTCAAACAGGTTATTTTAAGGGCGGTAACGAGTACGTCGTTACGTCGAAAAATCCTCCCAGACCTCTTCTCAACTACGTCTGGAATGCAAGAATACTCAGCGGCATCAATAACTTCGGCGGCGGTGTTGGCGCTTACGGCGTCCGTGCGCAGTCATATATTGACGCAGAGGGTAAGGGCAGATGCTCTGTTATCCGCGACGGCAACCGTTATTTCTACATAAAGGATATGAAAACGGGTAAGACATTCAACCCCGGTTGGTATCCTTGCAAGACCGATGTTGAAAATTACAGCTGCACACACGGTCTTGGCTATTCGATTATCACGAGCGAGTGCGACGGTGTGGTCGCTACCGCTAAGGTCTTTGTAAACAGCTCCGATCCTGTGGAGATTTGGACCATTACAGTTGAGAATAAGTCGGGCGAGGCAAAATCGCTCAAGCTCTTCTCTTTTGCTGAATTTCAGCTTGAGGGCTATCAGAGATACAGCGATTATAACTCCTACGTTTACGGCGAAAAGGACGGCAACGTAATTATGTGTCACAACGACGCTATGGAAAAGCCACATAATTGGTTCAACGGATTTATGGCAACCGACGTTGATCCCGACGGCTTTGATACCTCTAAGCGTGCGTTCCTCGGTGTTTACGGTGATATTCGTATGCCCAAGGCGGTAGAGGAGGGCAAGCTTTCCAACAGCTATGCGGCTTGCGAGCAGATGGTTGGCGCTTTCGAGCACGCTATTGAGCTTGCTGACGGCGAGATGAAGACGGTAAACGTGCTTATCGGCTGCTGCGACACTATGGCGACGGCAAAGGCATTTGCAGAGTCTATACTTGCTACGGGCAATATCGAAGCCGAGTTCGAGGCTCTTATTGCGAGAAAGCAGGCTCTTGCGGCTGATATTTTCGTAAATACTCCCGAGGAGAAGATCAACAATTTTGCAAACTATTGGCTCAAGCAGCAGGTATCTCTCTGTGCAGAGGTAGGACGCGACACGGGCAAGGGCTTCCGCGATCAGCTTCAGGACGCTTGGGCGGTTGCATCATTTGACAAGGAGCTTGCAAAGGGCAAGATACTTGAAACTCTTATGTACGAATATTCCGACGGAAGATGTGTTCGCGGATGGCTTCCTCTTGACCACCACGTTTATTCCGACGGTCCTACGTGGATCGCGCCTACCGTAAATGCGTACATCAAGGAAACGGGCGACGTTGACTTCCTTAACGAGAGGGTAAGGTATCTTGACGAGGGTGAGGATACTGTTTGGGAGCACATCCTTACTGCGGTTCGCTTTGCAAGCGATGACGTTGGCGAGCACGGTCTCGTTCATTCGCGTGACGGCGACTGGAACGACTCGCTTAATATGACGGGCCTCAAGGGCAAGGGCGAGAGCGTATGGACATCTATTGCGCTTTGCTACGGCTTGCAGAACGTTGCGGAGATCGCGCGCGAGATCCTTCACGATGAGGCTATCGTAGCCGAGATGAAGGAGCGCGAGGCGAGAATGAAGGAGGCTATCAACCGCGAGGCTTGGGACGGCGAGTGGTATCTTGCCGCTATTAACGACTATAACGAAAAAGTCGGCACACACACCGAAAAAGAGGGTATGATCTACCTCAACAGCCAAACGTGGTCTATCCTTTCGGGCGTTGCAGAGGGTGAGCGCAAGGAAAAATGTATGGAGTCGGTGGAAAAGTATCTTAACTCGGACTACGGCCCGCTGACGCTTTTCCCAACGTACACCAAATTCAATAACAGGATCGGACGTCTCACGTCCTTCGTTGCGGGCATATGGGAGAACGGTACACCTTACTGTCACGGCGGCACGTTCAAGATCGTTGCCGACTGCCTGCTCGGACGCGGCGACAAGGCTTACGAGGATATGATGAAAATTCTTCCCGACAGCCAAACCAATCCCACCGAGCATTCCGGCTGTGAGCCTTATGCCTTGACCAATATGTATTTCGGCCCCGATAATCCCAGACGCGGCGAGACACTCTTCGCGTGGGTAACGGGCACTGCCGGTTGGATGTTCCGTGCGATCACGCAGTATATGTGCGGATTTCATCCCTCCTACGGCAGCTTCACGCTTGATCCCTGCATTCCTTCGGAGTGGAAGGAGATCAGCGTTCGCCGCAAGTTCAGAGGAGATACATATCTTATTACCGTTAAGAACCCCAACGGTAAGCAGTCGGGCGTTTCTTCTGTAACCGTTGACGGTAAGCTCGCAGACGCACAGGTCAAGATCTTCGGCGACGGCGCAGAGCACGTGATCGAGATCGTTATGTGACAATTTTCAGGTCGATTATTTAATAAGAGTATAAATAGCACAAAAGCACATCCCCTCCGCATTTGCGGAGGGGATGTGCTTTATTGAGCTATTGAGCAAGTTAAATCAGTTAAAATCAGTTAAAGTAGTAGGGCTTGCCTGTCTTTGCGGACTCGTATATACCCTCGAGGATCTGAGTTACGCAATAAGCCTGCTCGGGACGGGTAATGGGATCGGTATCATTGATAACCGCATTGATCCACTGACTAGCCTCACGAGCCGACATGTCATCACCCGCAGTGCCGTCGTTGAATGCAACGCCGCCTGCTGCAAAGCTGGGTTTCATAACTACCTGTCTGCCGCCGCGAACGTAGTTGAAGCGGAGTCCGTCGTTCATATCAGCACCTGCCTTTGTTCCGCAGACCGTGGTAACAGCCTCGCGAGTGTCAAGAGTGTTGAGTGCCCAAGAGGACTCAAGAACGATTGTTGCGCCGTTCTCCATAACGATAAATCCGAATGCGGAGTCCTCAACCTTGAACTTCTCGGGATCCCAGTCGCCCCAAGCGTTACCCGTCTGGGTATCGTTATTGAGCTTGTGGAATGTAGTACCTACGCAGTACTTAGGCTTGTAGTTA
>CAZSSE010000190.1:0-3048 GCA_964609165.1 uncultured Lachnospiraceae bacterium | reverse complement strand
GTGGACTATTAAAACACAGAGTGACCAAGCCAACCATAAAAACGCCAACACGATTTGACCGTGTTGGCGTTTACTTATTGCTCATCATTATTGAACAGATCTGCTATATGCAATATCCATTCAGCACTTTCTTTAAATTCCGAAATCAATGCATCGGCATCCTGCACATTCATCTCAAGAACATTCTGATATTTCGGGAGTCTTACAGCTCCCGCCTTCTTTTTCAAGGTCAACGTATACTTTTCAGCCGACGAAACATCCCCCGTAGCAAGAATAAAGGTTGAATTTCTATCCGTTATATCAAAGCCGAGATCGCATATACCCGTATGCTCCGCTTCTCCGTTCACTGTCTCGCATTTATCCACCTTCAATGCCGCCGTACCGTTATTTCGATCAAGCATTGCATTGATCTCGTAAGATAGCTCGGATTCCTCATTCTGACCTACAGTAGCATTAAGGTAGGACGCGGAAATTAAGGCTTGCTTTCCCTTTTTCTCTATTGAGTAGCTCGCCGTATGCTCAACACTCATAATAAGATCTTGCTTACTGTCAAATCTCCGATCCATCACGGTAAAGCTCATATTCTTATCGCTCTTAGGCTTCTCCCCAAAATCAACAAGGAAATAAAAGCTTCTTTGCTTAAGCTCTACGCTAAGCTCGATCGCCGAAAAAGCATCGTTAACGTATGCAAGGATCAGCCTGCCGTGCCAATCCGACTTGCCAAGAAAAACATCCGTAAGCCTTGCAAGATCGTCAAAAAGCTCTGCAATATCCTCGCAGCTCTCCAGGGTTATACCCAAATAATCCTCTATAGCCTCTGTTAAGGCTCCGCCATCAACCAAACGTGAGACAGCATCATCAAGCTCGGCAGACGGCTCCTCAAATGTATCTGCAAGTACTTCAAGAAAGCCCTTTACGCTCGCATGATCAAAGGTATATGCAATGCTTCTCGCCGCACGCAGCTTGCCGCCTATCTCAACATCGTCATAGCTTTTGACCTCTTCATATAGCGAGCTCTTATCAAACGCGGTCTTCAGTGCTTCAAGCATTACCGCTGCATCCTTCGCATATTCGCCCTTACCTTCTGCAATATCCTCAAGCTTTGATACAATACCTTTCAGACTTTCATATTTTTCCCGGGATAATGCGTACCAGCTTCCGTTTTCGGGATTTAAGAACGAACTGCTGAGATTATCGGATAAATCAGAAAATGATATGCCGTAGCATTCGCCTTCCCTGAGCTTTTCGGAGCAAGCAGCTATCCCATTACGAGTAAGCACTGCGCTCAGCTCCTCCCCGTCCGAGGCAAGGCTTGCCGATAGTCCCTTTTTGCTGTACGCGACCGTCGCCTCAAGTCTTTCAACGTCATCAACACCCTCGGCAATAAGCTCGATCTCTCCCTGCTTCAGCATATCGCGGATATCGAATTTTGTTCCAAGGTCAGATTTAGATTCCAAAGCATTGGCAAGTGCCTTGTCGGCACGCGGAAAAAGCACGTAGTTGTTGAGAAAATATACTGTCGCAGCAGACACGATTACAACTGCCACTATAGCTGCCGCCAATATCAGACAAAGACGTATTGATTTTTCAAAAGGCTTTTTTGAGGAAACGTCTGCACCTTTTTTCTGACTGTTATCCATAACTCCTCCGTCCCGCAAATATTGATACTTAATTATACCCTTTTTCTCTTACTTTGTCAACCTCTGTATATCAAAGCCACAGAAAAAGCGAAAAAGAGAGTTGGAACAACTCTCTTTTTTCAAAATCGCCGTTATTTAGCTCCGTCATGAGTAAAGATAACCTTTACAGTCTTAAAAAGTATCTTTATTTCAAGGCGAAGCGATCTGTTCTTTATGTATTCGACGTCGTACACTACCTTTTCCTCGGGGCGAAGATCGTATCCTCCGCTTACCTGCGCAAGACCTGTAAGTCCGGGTCTTACCTTCAGTCGCTCCGAAAAGCCGTGAACGTGCTCCTCGAACTTTTTATAGAATACTTCTCTTTCTGGTCTGGGTCCAACAATAGAAAGTCTTCCCGTAAAGCAAGCCCAAAGCTGGGGAAGCTCATCAAGCCTTGTCTTTCTTAAAATCGAGCCTATCTTTGTAATTCTGGAGTCACTGTCACCCTGCGACCACTGTGCGCCCTGCTTTTCGGCATCTGCAACCATACTGCGGAACTTAACGAGCATAAACTTCTTTCCGTTAAGTCCAAGGCGCTCCTGCGAATAAAACACAGGTCCCTTTGATGAGCACTTTATTGCCATGGCTATAATAAGCATCGGAAGCGCGCAGATCAAGAGTGCACAAAATGATGCAACGATATCAAAGGCACGCTTTACAAACGAATAAAATGGCTTCTTCTTCAATACTCCGAGGTCTTCGACATAATAATGCTCATCCTCGGCATATTCGAACGGCATAACGACGTCCTCGACCGTTGTATCGGTCTTTTGCTCCGTTTTATCGGCAGGAACCTCGATCTCCCATTCGATCTTCTTTTTATCAGTAATCTTGTTCATATTTTCTCCTTTAACGTTATATTTTTACCCCCAAACGACATATTTTGTCATAGATTTTTTATATATCGAGACACAGCTCGACATAATATGCACTATACGATTATTATATCACCGTTTGAGTGTTTTGTCAATAGCACTGCATTGAATAAAGCGTAAAGGCAAAATTTACACATAGTTTATGCGCGCGAAGCTTGATCTGATAGCTTTTTACCAAAAATTTCAAAAATAAATCATAAAAATCACCGCTACGTAAACATCATACCGCATCGAATTGCCGTGCATATTCTCAATACCGCAGGCGGAGCTAATGAATAACGGCAATATTCAAGATGTTGGCAAGTATATCGCCGCCGTTGTAAAGCCTTTCTCCGAGAGGGATGGGGACCGCGACAGCGGTGGAAGGAGCCTGCGTTACTTAAAATCCATATTTAACTTCATTATAACGCACTCTCCCTCAGTCAGCTTCGCTGACAGCTCCCTCCCGGAGGAAGCCTTATAGACTGCGTTGTATCTGCAAAAAAGATAAAATA
>CAZSSE010000189.1:0-3048 GCA_964609165.1 uncultured Lachnospiraceae bacterium | reverse complement strand
CTCCGGGGCAGAATATAAGGGTTTTGACTAATACAGGATCCTATGAGGATTCAAGTGGAACTTCGTTCGCCGCACCTATTGTGACAGGAGTGGTCGCGTTGATGATCGCAAAATACCCCGATAGAACCAGATATTGGATAAAGGATAAGCTGCTGGATAGCGTCGACGTGGATACGGATGCGGCATTTAACTTTGTTGGTAAATGTGCTACAGGCGGACACTTAAATGCTTATAAGGCATTATGCCCACATGACAACCCGACAGAATATAGCCAAGAAACAGCGACAATGCATTTTATAACCTGCGGGTGTGGCTACCAAGGATATATGCCGCATATATATGATACTATGGGTGAGAAAGCTTCATCGGCCGAGCCATTATGCTTATTGCAAATGCGGAGCATCCACAGTTGAATATCATATATTTACAGCGGTGTATTACAACGGTTTGGAGCACAAATTATGCTGCGAGTGCGGCGGGTATATGTACTCTTCACATAGCTATATTAGACGCTATGTTTCTGATGGTCATAATACGCATACGGCATATTGCGCTTGCGGAGACAGTATAACCGAAAAGCATACGAACACTACAGATATGGATCTTGGTGTTTCATATTGTACGAAGTGCAATCATAGAATGGAGCTTTGGGACTATGAAGAGGAGCACAAAACAGAATAGCGCACAATAAAAAGAACGGGGCTGAGGTCATCTCAGTCCCGTTTGCGTTTACACGTCAAAAAGCTTTATTGATTTTATTGCCGAGCCGTTTTTGTATTCCTTGACCTCGCCGAGTGCATAAAATTCACCGCACTCGGAGCAAAGCCGTACACGTTGTCCGACGCCGTAAGCGGTTTTTATCTTCTTTTGGTATATCTCGCATCCGTTTCTCGACAGCGTTTCATAAAATGCGGGCAAGCGTACCTCGGGAAGAGAAGAAAAGAGCGATTCTGTGGGACGGAGAAGCGCGTGGCGCGCGTCAACGGTAAGTGCTTCAAGCTCTTCAAGCGTATGGCTCTCGGACAACTTAAATTCGCCTGCGCGTGAGCGGCAGAGAGCCGCCATAGCCCCGCCGCAGCCGAGTGCCTTTCCTATATCGGAGCAAAGCGTTCTGACGTAGGTTCCGGACGAGCAGGATATTTCAAGGATATAATCAGACTTGCTTTCTGTCGGCGTGCATTTAATGGAATGGACGGTTATAGGGCGCGCCTCACGCTCGATCTCCACGCCCTGACGCGCGAGATCGCACAGCTTGCGCCCGTTTACCTTCAAGGCACTGTACATCGGCGGAGCTTGCATTATATCTCCAACAAAGCTCTCAACCGCATCGAGCACATCTGCCTGCGTGGGAATCGTGTCGCTCTGCGTAAGCGTGCTTCCCGTAATATCCTCGGTATCTGTTGCGATGCCGAGGCGAAGGGTAGCAATATATTCCTTTGAATCGGCGACAAGATATTCCGCCGCCTTTGCGGCTCTGCCTATGAGAACAACGAGCACTCCCGTAGCGAGCGGATCGAGCGTTCCTGTGTGACCGACTTTTTTTGTGCCGTAAAGACGGCGTATTCTGTTTACAACGTCGTGCGAGGTCATACCCTCGCATTTGTTAACTGTAAGTACGCCGGACGGCTCCATAATTACCTCAAAAATTATCAGTTGAATTTTACCCAAGCCGAACAGATGGAAAATCCCTTTTCGGAAAAGTTCTTTTCATATTCGGTCATAACGTTATCTGCACTTTTCTCACTTGCGTGCAGATCGCGCGTCTGCCAGATCACAGTAGCTCCTACCGCCTCAAATTCCTCAAGACTGAAATCAAAAAGACCCACGTTGTCTGTTTTGAGACGGAGCAAGCCGTCATCCCTTAGAAGATTTTTGTATATGTCAAGAAAAGAGCGGTGCGTAAGTCTGCGCTTTGCGTGTCCCTTTTTAGGCCAAGGATCGCTGAAATTAAGATAGATGCAGTCAAGCGAGTGCGGCTTTACGCTCTCGGCAAGAATTTTTGCATCTCCGATCAAGAAACGCAGATTGTCTCGCTCGCGCTCATCGACCGATGCCTTTGCCTTTTCAAGTGCTATACAGCATACGTCCGCAACGCGCTCGACAGCCACAAAATTGATGTCGGGATTTGCCTTTGCCATTCCGCAGGCAAAATTTCCCTTGCCGCATCCGATCTCCATATGCACGGGGAGATCGTTTTTGAATATTTCACCGAATCCATCAAGCATTTGTGTCGGATCGGAAATTCTGAGCGCGGCGCACGCCTCGATGCGTTCTGCACCGTGCTTTTTTTTTCTCATTCTCATGTCAAGCCCTCAAATCAGACATTGAAGCGGAAGAGAACGATGTCTCCGTCTTTCATAACGTAATCTTTGCCCTCGCTTCGATAAAGCCCCGCTTCCTTAACTGCGTTCATAGAGCCGTATTTAACGAGATCCTCAAAGGAAACGACTTCTGCGCGGATAAAGCCGCGCTCAAAGTCGCTATGTATCTTACCTGCCGCTCCCGGAGCCTTAGTGCCCTTGGTGATAGTCCAAGCGCGTACCTCCTGCGGACCTGCGGTAAGATAGCTGATAAGGCCGAGAAGAGAATAGCTTGCCTTGATAAGGCGGTCAAGACCGCTTTTCTCGATTCCGAGATCCTCCAGAAACATAGCCTTTTCTTCGGCGTCAAGCTCTGCTATCTCCGCCTCAAGCTGTGCGCAGATAGCAATGATCTGCGAGTGCTCACGCTCTGCTTGCACCTTGAGCGCGTCATAGTTGCGGTTGCCGACGGGCTCCTTGCCTGCCTCGTCCTCGCTTACGTTTGCAACGTAGATGACAGGCTTCATGGAGAGCAGGGGAGTGTCGTACAGACATTCACGCTCGCTCTCGTCAAGATCAACCTCACGCGCACACTTGCCCTCGGAGAGAGCGGCGTGTAGCTTTTCAAAGACCGCAAGCTCGCCCGCAAGCGTTTTGTCACCCTTCATAGCCTTTTTGGTGCGGTCGATCCGACGCTCGATCATCTCAATATCCGAGAAAATAAGCTCAAGATTGATGGTCTCAAGAT
>CAZSSE010000188.1:0-3051 GCA_964609165.1 uncultured Lachnospiraceae bacterium | reverse complement strand
GTGGAAGAATGTTTTGATCCCGAATACGTGGCGGTGGTGACGGGCGGCAGGGCAGAAAATTCTGTTTTGCTGGAGCAAAAATTTGATTTCGTGTTCTTCACGGGAAGCCAAAACGTAGGAAAAGAGGTGCTTCGCCATACGGCAGAGCATCTTACTCCCGCCGTTTTGGAGCTTGGCGGAAAAAGCCCCTGCATTGTAGACGCGACTGCAAATATAAAGCTTGCCGCAAGACGCATCGTGTTTGGCAAATTTCTCAACTGCGGACAGACCTGCGTCGCTCCCGATTATATTCTATGCGATCGCTCTGTCAAGGACGCCTTTGCGGCTGCGGTGGTTGCGGAAATAAAAGGGCAGTACGGTGAGGATCCGCTTGAGAATAAGGACTATGGCAGGATCATAAATGAAAAGCACTTTGCCCGTCTCTGCGGGCTGATCGACCCTGATAAGGTTGTTATCGGCGGAAATAGCGATGCCGCTACCTGTAGGATAGCCCCTACCGTTATGGATGGTGTGACATACGATGACGCCGTTATGAGTGAGGAGATCTTCGGACCTATTATGCCGATAATTACATTTGACGATTTTGACGCTGCTGTGGATGAGCTCAAGCAAAGGGACAAGCCTCTTGCTCTCTATCTGTTTTCAAACGATAAAAAGCATATCGGGCGTGTTAATGCCGAGCTTTCCTACGGCGGCGGATGTATTAACGACACGATAATTCATCTTGCCACAAGTGAGATGGGCTTTGGAGGCGTGGGCGAGAGTGGAATGGGTAGCTATCACGGCAAGGACGGATTTGATGCCTTCTCGCATTACAAATCCATTGTCGACAAGAAAACTTGGCTTGATCTTCCTATGCGCTATCAGCCGTACAAGAGCAAATTTTATGAAAAGCTGTTGCATATTTTCTTAAGGTAAGCTATTGCAGTGCGGTATTATTTATACAAAGCACTTGAATTTACGACGGATTTTTGATATAATAATCAAAAAGACAAATCGGATAGGAAATATAATGATATTTAAGATAAAAAATCTGCTTCGCAACGAGCGTTTTGAGTTCAAGCTGCTGCTCAGGTCGATCCCTGCCGCAGTGGTCTCGCTTTTCGTCGTCAGCGTTATATGTATGAATCTGCTTGCAAATAAAACTCTCTTGCAGCTCGATTGGATCGCACTCGATGGCGGAATACTGATCTCGTGGCTGTCGTTTATGTGCATGGACATTATAACCAAGCACTTCGGTCCCAAGGCTTCAAACAGTATTACGGTGCTTGCCGTAATGATAAATCTGCTGACCTGCCTGATATTCTTTGTCGCAAGCGCGATCCCCTCAAATGCAGATGATTACGGCGCATTTGACACTATTTTTCGCGGTACGTGGTTTATCCTTTTGGGCAGCACGATCGCATTTTTGGCGTCTGCGCTTATTAATAACACGCTGAATTGGATGATCGGAAGGAGCTTTAGAAAAAATCCCGACGGCAAGCTCGTCTATGCGATGCGAACCTATATATCCACCTTTATCGCTCAGCTTCTGGATAATTTTATTTTTTCTGTGATCGTGTTCGTGTGCTTTGCGCCTATCTTTTGGGACGGATTCAGTTGGACTGTGCTTCAGTGTGCGATGTGCGCGCTGACGGGTGCGGTGGTCGAGCTGATAATGGAGATCGTCTTCTCGCCTATAGGATACAAGATCACAAAAAGGTGGCAGTCGGAGAGGGTCGGCGAGGAATATTTGGAGCATATAAAGAGGGGCGAATGAGATGAAGATATTGATTACGGGAACATCGCAGGGAATAGGCAAGGCAATAGCAGAGCTTTTTTTGGCAAAGGGACATACTGTCGTAGGCATTGACCGACAGGGCAAGAGCATTGACCATTCTGAGTATACTCACTACGTGTGCGATCTGCGTGACAGGGAGGCTCTGCCGAGTGTTGACGGTGTTGAGATATTGATAAACAACGCGGGAACACAGAATGAGGACGATATTGATATTAACCTTAAGGCGTTGATATATGTTACCGAAAAATACGGTGTGCGCAGGGGGATAAGAGCAATATTGAATATAGGCTCGGCAAGCGCACACACAGGGGCTGAGTTTCCGGAATACTGCGCCAGCAAGGGCGGCGTTCTGGCATATACAAAGAATGTGGCTATGCGTGTTGCGCCCTACGGAGCGACCTGCAACAGCCTTGATCCGGGCGGCGTTCTGACTTCCCTGAATGAATGTGTGATGAACGATCCGATGCTTTGGGCAGAGATCATGGATGAGACACCTCTTAAAAGGTGGGCAACTCCCGAGGAGATAGCGGAATGGGCATATTTTCTTACGGTAACAAATACCTTTTGTACGGGACAGAGTATTATTGTCGACGGCGGCGAGTCTATAAATTATAATTTTGTATGGAAAGATTAGCGTCCGGATCATTGACCGTCGGTGAAGCTGGCGGTGGATAATCGGATAAATAACGAAGGCGTCGCTTGTGGGCGACGCCTTCGTTATTTATGTTTTGATTATATGCAAATTTGAACCGTCAAAATCCACGGTAAGGGTACTGTCAGGCTCAATGTCTCCGCTGATGATCTCCCTTGCAATGAGCGTTTCGATACGGGATTGAATAAATCGCTTGAGCGGTCTTGCGCCGTATACGGGGTCGTATGCCGAATCCATAATATAATTCTTTGCCGCAGGCGTGACGTTAATATGGAGCTGCTTATCCTTCAAGCGACGGTCAAGATCGGCGATCAAAAGATCGACGATGCCGTAAATATTTTCTTTGGTCAGAGGCTTGTAGAATACGATCTCGTCGAGACGGTTAAGAAATTCGGGACGGAAGCTGCGCTTGAGCAGCGCGGATACATTTTGTCGTGCTTCATCGCTGATCTCACCGTCGGGCGTTATTCCGTCAAGAATCATATCGGAGCCGAGATTTGACGTCAGAATAATGACCGTGTTTTTGAAATCTACGGTTCTGCCTTGGCTGTCGGTTATTCGTCCGTCGTCAAGCACCTGAAGGAGCACGTTGAATACGTCGGGATGAGCCTTCTCCACC
>CAZSSE010000187.1:0-3140 GCA_964609165.1 uncultured Lachnospiraceae bacterium | reverse complement strand
GTAATCTTATTCGTGAATGCGGCGTTCTGAATTCTCTCTCCGAGACGGCACAGAAGGTTCTTGCAAACCTTATTACAATATTCCTTGGAATTACTGTCGCAACTCAGATGACTGCGGACAAATTCTTGCAGCCCGCAACTTTGCTTATTCTCGGTCTCGGACTTGTAGCATTTATCTTTGATACGGTTGGCGGAGTGCTGTTTGCTAAGTTCCTCAATCTTTTCTCAAAGACAAAGATCAACCCTATGATCGGCGCGGCAGGTATATCTGCATTCCCAATGGCAGGACGTGTTGTTCACAAAATGGGCCTTAAGGAGGATCCGCAAAACTTCCTGCTTATGCACTCCATCGGCGTAAACGTTTCGGGACAGATCGCGTCTGTTATCGCGGGCGGTCTCATACTGAGCTTTATGTCAGGCTTTATAGCTTAATGAAGGGAGATCGTAACGATGAAAAATATTTTTAAGATCATTCTTTTGACAGTTGCGCTCGTAATGCTCCTTTCGGCATTTTCCACACTCGCTGTTTCGGCAAAAGATGCTGATGCGGTGTCGGCTACAGAAGCTGCCGAAGAGCCCGAGAAGAATGGCGTGGATCGTTTTTATACAGATGATGAAGGAAATCATATCCTCGTTTTGGAGGATGGCAAGGAGTACGTAGTTAATGCCGAGGAACGTGCTACCGAGAAAATCGGTGAAGGCAAGACTGTGGCAATTAAATTTGATACATCAAATCTCGGTACTTCCTTAACCTATATGTGGCAGGGTATGCTTTGTATTTTTATCGTTATCGCGGTAATAATCCTCGCGGTCATTCTTATGAATTTCTTCTCAGATAAGGCTTCAGCACGTAAAAAGATTGCTGAAGACCGGGACAGCAACGAAAATTAAATAAAAAAAGGACTTGCCGCCGGTAAGTCCTTTTTTAAAAGCGTATGTTAATTTTTAATAAAAACAGATTGACACGGAGCGGCAAATATGGTAAAATATAACCACTTCTATAAAGTGAGGTAATAATATGACAAAAAGTATTTTATACAGAATAGTCGCTTGCGCTTTGCTGTTCTCTATGCTTTGTACTGCCTTGATCGGCTGTTCGAAGAAAAATGGCGAGGACGCGGAGGATGTGACTGTAGAGGAAACAGATGAGCCCCTGAAGGATGTGATCGTTGATGAGGACGAGGAGGAGATAGATTATAATCATCCTGCCAATAGGCGTGTCGTATATTCTGATCTTGTCCCGCTTTCACGCGGCGCGGCTGCCGAGGGCATGGTGCTGCTTAAAAATGAGGAGCAGATCTTGCCGCTTAATTACGATAAAAACGTAGCGCTTTTCGGAAACGCCGTTATCAATCTGGTAGACGGAGCATCGGGTTCGGCGAACGTTAATAATTCCAACACGGTAAATCTTCTTGAGGGAATGCTTAAAAAGCAGAAGGAAGAAAAGATAATGCTCAATAAGCAAATAGCTAATGCTTATCTTGAAAATGAAGGCTACGTTCCCACCGTTGAAGAACTCTATGAGGCACGCAGAACATCTGACGTGGTTGTATATACGATTACCCGTCCGGCGAGTGACGGTGCCGATCGCGATGACGTTGTTGGAGATTATTACCTTTCAGTGGAGGAAATGCAGGAGATAAAGAACCTTATCACTGCAGGCTTCGATGATATAATCGTTGTTCTTAACGTCGGTTGTGTTATCGATACCACAAGGCTCCTTTCTTTTCCACAGGTAAAGGCAATATTGCTTGCGTGGCTTCCGGGTAAGTATGGCGGAGACGCTATAGCCGATATACTTGTAGGAGACGTAACGCCGAGCGGAAAGCTTACAGATACACTTGCACGTACATACAAGGCGTATCCCTCATACCGCACCTTCTCCAAGGACGATAGCTATGTTGAGTATAAGGAAGATATTTACGTAGGCTACAGATATTTCGAGACCTTCGATCCAACGTACAAAAACGTAAACTTTGAATTTGGATTCGGACTTTCGTATACTACATTTGAATATTCGGACGTATCGTGTGACATTGATGGTGATATAGTTACGGTTAAATGCAAGATCACGAATACGGGAGAATATTGGGGTAAGGAGACCGTACAGCTTTATTACTCGGCTCCGCAAGGAGAGCTTGGAAAGCCGGCTAAGGAGCTTTGCGCATTTGTTAAAACACGCGCACTTTATCCGGGAGATTGGCAGACGGTTACGATGACAGTGGATATGAAGGATCTTGCAAGCTATGACGATACAGGCAAGATTCAGAAGTCGGCTTATGTTCTTGAAGAGGGCGACTACGAATTTTTTATCGGCTCGTCTATCCGCAATGCAGGCGAATCCGGACTTGGATGTATCTTTACTCAGGATGAGACCGTTATCGTCGAGCAACTCAGCGAGCAGCTTCCCGCAAGACTTCTGAAGGAAAGGCTGCTCTCTGACGGATCTTATGAGAATGTATATGCCGAGTATGAGATCGAGGAGCTTACCGCAAAGTCCGATTTGAAGACGGTAGAGGCTCCTGATGAGGTCATAATGTTCGAGGATCTTGAAGAGCATCCCGAGCTTATGGAGAGCTTTTTGGCTCAGCTGGAGTCGTTGAAGCTCATTCGCTTGCTTTACTCTCACGCCTCCGTAATAGAAGGTGGAGAGGGAACGACAGAATATGATTTTACATACGGAATTCCATATGCAAATATCGCAGACGGTACTGCAGGTCTGAGACTTTCGCAGTCCTGCACCGAGTATCCAATACAGACGGCACTTGCTTGTACATGGAACACTAAGCTTCTTGAAAGAGTAGGTGAGGCAGTTGCAGAGGAGGCAAAGGAAAAGGGTGTGCAGATGTGGCTGGCACCCGCGGTAAATATTCACCGTGATCCCCTTTGCGGCGCAAACTTTGAGTATTTTTCCGAGGATCCATATCTTTCGGGTGTGCTGGCAGCGGCAATGATTACAGGATCTCAGGAAGCAGGTGTTGCTGCGACGCTTAAGCACCTCGTTGGTAACGAAAAGGAAACCAACAGAAAGAATAGCGATAGCCGTATGTCGGAGCGCGCACTTCGTGAGATATATCTTGAACCCTTCAGACTTGCTATTGAACTGGCAGATCCGTGGATGCTGGTGACGTCGTATAATAT
>CAZSSE010000186.1:0-3162 GCA_964609165.1 uncultured Lachnospiraceae bacterium | reverse complement strand
ACGGGATCCTCGGCGGCGGTGATAGGTCTGCCGACTACGATGTAATCCGATCCGATCCTTTTAGCCTCTGCGGGAGTCATAACTCTCTTCTGATCTCCGACGTCTCCGTCCGCAAAGCGCACACCGGGAGTAACGGTAACAAAGCCATTGCCGCAGGTCTCGTGTACCTTACCCGCCTCAAGTGGTGAGCAGACTACGCCGTCAAGTCCCGCTGTCATAGCGTTGTGAGCGTAATGCATAACAACGTCGGCAATAGGCTTTTCGATGAGAAGATCGCGCTCCATGCTCTCCTGATCGGTGGATGTAAGCTGAGTAACGGCGATAAGCATAGGACGGCTTCCGTCCTCTCGTGTAAGACCTTCAAGTGCCGCCTGCATCATGCGTGTAGTACCTGCGGCATGGAGATTTGTCATATCAACGTCAAGGCGTGAGAGAACTGCCATTGATTTTTTAACCGTATTGGGAATGTCGTGGAGCTTAAGATCGAGGAAGATCTTGTGTCCGCGCTTTTTTATTTCTCTGACTATCGATGGACCCTCTGCGTAATAGAGCTCCATACCGATCTTAACGAAGGGCTTCTCGTCCTTGAACAGGTCAAGGAATTTAAATGTTTTTTTCGCGCTGTCAAAATCGCAGGCGATGATTACGTCTTTTCCCATTTTATTTTACTCCTTTTATTATTTCTGAAAGTGAATTGATACCGTATTTTTCCATAACGGCGGGCAGCTTCTCTATTATCTTCTTGCAGGCATACGGATCAACGAGGTTCGCCGCGCCTATCTCGACTGCGGTTGCACCCGCAAGCATCATTTCGATAACGTCCTCTGCACTTGAAACGCCGCCCATTCCGACGACGGGGATATTGACCGCGTGTGCGACCTGATATACCATACGTACCGCAACGGGGAAGATAGCCGCGCCCGAAAATCCGCCCATTTTGTTAGCTATGACAGGCTTGCGTGTGCGAATATCTATTCGCATACCGAGAAGGGTATTGATAAGGCTGATTCCGTCCGCCCCTGCCGCCTCGCACGCCTTTGCGATGCTTACTATATCGGTAACGTTGGGCGAGAGCTTGATGATTATAGGCTTTGAGGTAGCTGCCTTGACAGCTCGCGTGACTTCTGCTGCCGCCTCCGGAGAAGTACCGAAGCTCATTCCGCCGCCGTGGACGTTCGGACAGCTAACGTTTACCTCTATCCAGCCGACCTGATCGCATTTATCTATCTTTGCGCAGGTGTATACGTATTCGTCTACCGAAAATCCCGATACGTTTGCCATTACCTTTTTGTCAAAGCATTTTGCAAGCCTTGGAAGCTCTGTGTTGATAACTCTTTCGACGCCGGGATTTTGAAGTCCGACAGCGTTTATCATTCCGTTGGGACATTCCGCAATTCTCGGCGTTGGATTTCCGAAGCGTGCTTCCTTGGTAGTTCCCTTGAAGGAAAACGTACCGAGTATGTTTATGTCGTACAGCTCGGCAAACTCATATCCGAAGCCGAACGTTCCGCTTGCGGGTATTATCGGGTTGTCAAGCTCTATTCCGCAAAGATTTACTTTCATTTCTGCCATAAGATCTCCTCCTTCTGCATAACGGGTCCTTCCTTGCAGATGCGCTTATAGCCGGTAATTGTCTTACAGGAGCAGCCCATGCAGGCGCCGAAGCCGCATCCCCATACGCTCTTCAAAGCTGAAGCTTCCTCCGGTCACTGATACGGAATAGATTGCCTTGAGCATAGCCTCGGGACCGCAGGTGTAAAAATACGTATAGTCGATGCCGTCCATTACGTCGGTTACAAAGCCGCGTGTACCGTAGGTTCCGTCGAC
Source organism: uncultured Lachnospiraceae bacterium (assembly GCA_964609165.1). Lineage (GTDB taxonomy): Bacteria > Bacillota > Clostridia > Oscillospirales > CAG-272 > HGM12713. Next base: position 1,335 of record CAZSSE010000186.1, on the reverse strand, counting down.
TGTGGTGACATAAACGTCAGCACCGAGAGCCTTGAATTTTTCCTCGTAGAAGACCTCGTCGCGCGAGCCAAAGCCGAGTATGACCGAGCATTTCTTGCCTTGCGCCGTAAGTTTTCGGCAGAGAAGATACATAGGTGGGACACCCGCGCCGCCGCCGATAAGCAGTGGCTTGTCGCCAGATTTGTCAGTATCGTAGCCGTTGCCGAGCCCCGTAAGCACCTGCCAAGCCTCGCCCGACCTTGCTTGCGACATTACCTCCGTGCCTCTGCCGACGACCTTGTATATCAGCGTCAGCTCGTCACCCTCGACGTCACATACCGAGATAGGTCTGCGCAGATAAAAGCCGTCAAGCCTGATGTTGACGAACTGTCCCGACGCCGTGATGTTAGACGTATCGCCGATAAGCACACATTCATACGTGTTTTTTGCTATTTTTTCGTTGCTTTTTATCGTAAAGATCGTGTCTTTCATATTTCCTCAAATTCGTTTAATATTTTTTCCGATAGATCGATCCCGATCAGGATCTGATTTTTATTGTCCAACCATTTAATTGTTTTTCGCTAAAGTACCATGTAGGGACCGACGAGGACGCCGATCCCTGCAATCGAATGGTGATCGCCGCGCGATGCGTACATGCAAATCAAAGGATAATGCCGTACAATGGGCTTTGCTGATGAGTAATAAAAGTAACTTTATTTCTCTCGGGTTACGTAAAACCGTATGTAGATTTCGCCCTCGTGAAGATCTTTTTAACGGTCGTTGATCTATCAGCTGTCTATAGTGGAAATTGTGATGGTAATATCCTCAAGGACGTCGAGGAGCACGCGGACGGTGTCGAGCGATGTCATAATGGATACGTTATTCTCGGTGGCATAGCGGCGGATAAGTGCTCCGTCACTTGCAGAGCCTACCGAGTCAATATCACGGGTGTTGATAACGTATGCGATATGTCCCTGAGAGAGCGCACGCGCAATTTCGTCGTTGTCCTCTTCTATTTTTTTCATAACGTGCGTGCGTATTCCGTTTTCCTTAAGGAATTTTGCTGTGCCCGATGTAGCCTCGATGTTAAATCCGAGATTATAAAATCTGCGAATGAGAGGAAGCGCCTCCTCCTTATCCTTATCGGCTATAGTTGCAAATACTGTTCCGTAATTTTGGATTTTTACGCCCGAGGCCTGTAGTGCCTTGTAGAGCGCACGATAGAATTTATCGTCGTATCCGATAGCCTCACCGGTAGATTTCATCTCGGGCGAGAGGTATGCATCCAAGCCGCGAAGCTTATTGAATGAGAATACGGGAGCCTTAACGTACCAACGCTTTTTCTCTTCGGGATAG
>CAZSSE010000185.1:0-3163 GCA_964609165.1 uncultured Lachnospiraceae bacterium | reverse complement strand
GAGCACCTATTACCATAAACTTGTCGGCAATAGGATCAAGGAATTTACCGAAATCGGTAACAAGATTATCCCTGCGTGCTATTTTACCGTCAAGCATATCCGTCACCGATGCCCCGATAAAAAGAGCGGCGCATATAACACATGATATATAGTGCCATATTCCGTAGGCGGGGATCATTCCAACGATGAGTATAACAGGCACAAGGCAAATTCTCAACACCGTCAGCTTATTGGGTAGATTCATTTTAGACATAACTGCCTCCTATAATTAGTTTTCTGTAAGGGCTATGCCCATCAGGTCGTAATCAAGCACCTCACGTATCTTGACCCTTACGAACGAGCCTGACACTATTCTCTTCTCTGCTCTGAAATAGACCTTGCCGTCAATTTCAGGAGCATCGGCAGCACTTCTTCCAAAGTGCACCTGCGCTACGGGATCGTAATCCTCGCAAAGCACCGTAATTATCTTTCCTACATTTTTTTCATTGTTCGCCGTGTTGATGTCAAGCTGCTCACGCATAATTATATCAGCTCTGTCCTGCTTGATCTGCTCGTCGATCTGATCCTCGAAGTCATACGCCGGGGTATCCTCCTCGCGCGAATATGGGAATACGCCAAGATGCTCGAATCTCGTCTCCTTGACAAACTCACAAAGCTCGAGAAAATCCTCCTCCGTCTCTCCCGGGAAGCCAACGATAAAGGTCGTTCTGATAACGATGTCGGGTATCTGCTCGCGAAGCTTCTTTATCACCGAGCGGATCATAGCACTGTCACCGTGGCGGTTCATCGCCTTAAGCATTCTGTCGCTTATGTGCTGTATAGGAAGATCGATATACTTCAATATACGGTCATTGTCGCGTATCTCGGCAATAAGCTCGTCGGTGATCTTATCGGGATAACAGTAAAGCAAGCGTATCCACGGAATGCTTGTAGCATCGGTTATCGCACGCAAAAGCCTTGCAAGGCTATATTCGCCGTAAAGATCAAGCCCATAGCGCGTAATATCCTGCGCAACTATATTAAGCTCTCTAACGCCAAGTGCCTCAAGCTCCTTTGCCTCCTTGACTATATCCTCAATCGTGCGGCTTCTGAATTTTCCTCTGATCGACGGAATAGCGCAATAAGCGCAACGGTTGTCACAGCCCTCCGCTATCTTAAGATACGCAGTATATTCGGGCGTTGTAAGTATTCTGTCGCCGCCAAGACGAACACATTCCTTATCCTCAAAGGAGCTGTATTTTTTCTTCGAGCCTTTCTTTTTGTTGACCGTTACAGCCTCAATAGCCTCAACAATATTATGTATGCTTCCAACTCCGAGCACCGCGTCAACCTCCGGCATCTCCTCAAGTATACCCTCGCGGTATCTCTCCGCCAAACATCCCGTAACGATGATAGCCTTGAGCGTGCGGTTCTTCTTAAGCCATGCAATATCAAGGATATTGTCTATCGACTCCTTTTTCGCACTCTCGATAAAGCCGCAGGTGTTTATTATAACTACATCAGCCTCGGTCTCGTCGGGTGTTATCTCATATCCCGCTACAGCGACCTCGTGAAGCATAACCTCGGTGTCAAGTTGATTTTTAGGACATCCGAGCGAAACAAATCCAACCTTCACTTTTATTTTCCTTTACCTTTCAAAACAAATATATTTACGTAATCACTTAAATATTTCAAGTAATTGCAATGGACAATCAATAATTATATCGGGCTCGCAAGCCTCAAGCACCGATCTGTCGCGGAAGCCCCACAATACCGCAACCGACGCAAAGCCGGAATTCTGCGCCGTATGAATATCGACCTCGCTGTCACCGATAAAGGCACAGCAATCAGGCTCAAATCCAAGCGTGCGAGCTATATAATGGGGCGCAGTGGGATCGGGCTTTCTCGGAAGCTCGGTCTCTCCCATAGCAAGCGGTATGACACTGCTGTCAAACAGATCCTTGATTATGCCCTTTACGTAAGCGTCAGGCTTATTTGAAAGCACCGCAAGAGTGTAGCCGCGTGCATGAAGCTCAAGCATCGCATCAAACATTCCATCATAGCAGCCGTTTATGCGATTATATGTAATTCCGTAACATTTCTGAAAATGCTTGTAGATCTCATCGGCACGCGCCGCATCGCTTGCAACGTCCTGCGGAATCGAGCGCATAATAAGCCACTTGGCACCGTTACCGACCGCATCCCTTACCTCGGAATAGCTTTTGGTAGGAAATCCGTAATGCTCCATACACATATTTACAGCATCCATGATACTGTAAAGCGTATCCGCGATCGTACCGTCAAGATCAAAAATTAAAAGCTTTTTTTCTTCAAAATTCATAATAAATTCCCAAGTTTCTTTTACTCTACATATCATTATATCACATTCGAGTGATTATGTCAACGGCGAGCGATGAATAGTACGCTTGATTTAAATTTAATTTTTATAAAATTCCGCCCGCGCATCGCGCGGGAGGTAATCATTTATCAGGTTATCTCTAAGTATAACTACATTGCTTGAATCATATCTCATCATTGATTTTATGTATCAGCATATTTTACCCGATTTGTCAATACTTTGACAAATATATTTTTGACAAAAAGCATTGCGTGCTTTTGGCAGATTTGCACAACAAGTTTTTTTACAAAAAGCAAAAAAATCGTCATTTCACATCTTTTATATATTGACAAAATGTGATATAATAATAAATTGTGAAAGTTTGATTATTAAAGGAGATTACTGTTGTGATTCGTAACGACTTAAGAAACATCGCAATTATCGCACACGTTGACCACGGCAAGACCACGCTTGTTGACGAGATGTTAAAGCAGGGCGGAATTTACCGCGAGAACCAGGAGACCGTAACCCGCGTTATGGATTCCGGAGACCTTGAAAAGGAGCGTGGAATTACTATTCTTGCCAAGAATACCGCCGTTCACTATAAGGATACCAAAATTAACATTATCGACACCCCCGGACACGCCGATTTCGGCGGCGAGGTTGAGCGTATCCTCAAAATGGTTAACGGAGTTATACTTCTTGTCGATGCCGCTGAGGGACCTATGCCCCAAACACGCTTCGTGCTTCAGAGAGCACTTGAGCTCAATCACAGAGTTATCATCGTTATAAACAAGATAGACAAGCCCGACGCAAGACTTGGAGAGGTTGAGGACGAGATACTTG
>CAZSSE010000184.1:0-3189 GCA_964609165.1 uncultured Lachnospiraceae bacterium | reverse complement strand
ATATACGGTCTTATAACCGCGTTTTTGATAATATTCCGTATGGGAATACTCAGCGGTAACGTTATGGAGCTTACCATGGCCCAAGGCGGATATTATCTGGCAGCTTCCCTTCCGATTGCAATAGTTGGATATTTTTCAGCTATAAAGCAGGCAAGAGTTGCTGTTTCGGGCATCTCGCTTCTCTCAAAGCGTCCCAAGGAGGTAGGTAAGGCGATCACCTCTGCGGCGATGGTTGAGACATATGCGATATTTGCTGTCCTCGTTTCGCTTCTTATGGTTCTGTTTGCTTGATAGGCTCTTGATTAGCGGTGAATGGCTATGACGGGACTTAGCAGGATCACGGATAAAATACTTGAGGAGGCTCGGCGCGATGCGGCGGCAAAGCTTGCCGAGGCTGATGCCGAATGTAAGATGATCTCCGCAGAATATGCCGATAAGGCGAAAAATATAACGGCGTCGGCGAATGCGCTTGCCAAGAACGAGGCTACAGGAATAGCTATGCGCACTCGTGCCGCCGAGAAAACATTGCAGAAGAATATTATGCTTGAGCTTCAGAGCGAAATGATAGACAGAGCATTTGACGTTGCAAGGAAGGAAATATGCGAGCTTGAGGGCGAGGCGCGCCTTGATCTGCTTACGGGACTTCTTTGCGCGGCACTTTGGTCGGAGTATGAGGCGGAGCAGCAAAGGTCTCAGCTTTACGGAGATGATGGAGAGACGGAAAAGCCCGTTTATGAGATCTTGCTTGAAAAACGCGACCGTGATAAGCTCGGAAGCGCACTTATGACAAGCTTTAAGCGAAGGATAGTGGGAAAGGATATGGGAGATCTGCCCGAAAGGGTAAGGCTTTCAGATGATGCTGCAAGCATCGACGGAGGTCTCGTTCTTCGCGTCGGAAGCGTTGAAATAAACAATTCTGTCGACGCTATATTCTCGTATCTCCGTCCGAGACTTGAGGCGAAGGTCGCAAGGATCTTATTTCCCTAAAGAAAGGTGAGGGCAAAATGGCTAAAGGCTATAATCCAACCGAATATTTGTATAGCTCTGCAAGGATACGCGCATTAGAGAATAGGATAGCTAAGGGGGATAGACTGTGGCATCTGGCGGATGCGGAAGATGCCGAGGCTGTAATAGCCGCGCTTGGAGATTTTGGCTTTGAGAGCTCTCGCGGCGATGAGGCTGTATCGAGAGAGGAGCTGCTTGAGAGCGTTCTGATAAACGGATATTCCGAAATATCCTCTATGGAGTGCGCGCGGGTGGTCGGATTTTTGCAATATCAGTACGACGCCAATAATATAAAGGCGATCATCAAGTGCGCGGCGCGCGGCATCTCGCCGACATCGATGCTAAGCTCACTGGGAAGCGTGGATATAGCGCAGGCAGAGACGGCTTTTAAAAATAAGGATTATTCGGTGTTTCCCAAGAATATTGCTTTGGCTGTCGCAGAGGCAGAGGAGGCATTTGCCGCAACAGCTAACCCGCAGAAGATAGATTTTATCATAGACAGAGCCTGCTTTGCGGATATGCTTGAGTCTGCGCAGAGGTCGGGTATCGAGCTTGCACAGGAATTGGTTCGCGCTAAAATAGATCTCGTTAATATCATGGTAGCTTTACGCCTTGTTCGTATGAATCTCGGCACTGTGGCAGTGAGTATTTTAGATGAGGCTTATATCGCCGGAGGAAGCTATGATAAGAATTTATTCATCGGTGCACTGGAGGGCGGCGAGGAGGAGCTTGCACGTCTGATCGCAAACGGTGAATATGAGTCTATGGCTGCGGCTATGCTTGACGGTGAGCCGCTCGGAACGCTGGAGCGCAGGGCGGATGACCTTTGGATAGGTATTGCAAGGAGTGCGAGATACGTCAGCTTTGGCGCAGAGATCGCCATAGGATATATTGTCGCGCTTGAGTATGAGGTTAAAAATATCAGGATCATACTTGCAGGCAAGGACGCCGGTCTGCCTGCCGACGTCATACGGGAAAGATTGAGGAATTGCTATGTATAAAATAGGGATTATCGGCGATCGTAACAGTGTTCTCGGGTTTATGGCGGTCGGATTTGCAGTGCACGATGTGCAGGGCGCGGACGAGGCGGCGCGAAAAATATCCGAGCTGGTGAAGAGCGGTGAATACGCGGTCATATTTATAACCGAGGATCTGGCACGTGCTACCGAGGAGGAAAGAGCGAAATATAAGGATATGCCGCTTCCAGCGATAACGGTGATACCGTCAAGCAAGGGTGGCACGGGATACGGAATGGCGAATATAAAGAACGCCGTCGAGCGCGCGGTAGGCGCGGATATTCTGTTCAAGGACAGCGAATAACAATAACGCTTGGAGGCTTAACAATGATAGAAGGAAAGATACTGAAGGTCTCGGGTCCTTTGGTAATTGCAGAGGGAATGCGTGAGGCAAATATGTTTGACGTGGTGCGAGTAGGCGAGAAGCGTCTGATAGGCGAGATTATCGAAATGCACGGCGACAAGGCATCTATTCAGGTTTATGAGGAGACTGCGGGAATAGGCAGAGGAGATAAGGTGGTATCCACAGGTGCGCCCTTATCGGTAGAGCTCGGTCCCGGTCTTCTTACGAATATTTATGACGGGATCCAGCGACCGCTCGAGGCTATGAGAGTGCGTTGCGGTTCCAATATAACGAAGGGAATTGACGAGCCGGCGCTTGACCGCGATAAGGTGTGGCACTTTGAGGCGGCAAAGGAGTTCGGTGATCGTGTGCGTGCGGGAGATATTCTCGGAACGGTACAGGAGACCGAGGTTCTTACGCACAGGATAATGGTGCCGCCAAATATGGACGGAACAGTGGTAGAGCTCAGATCGGGCGATTTTAAGGTCACGGACAGGATAGGAAGAATAAAGCTTGACGGCGGTAATATGGAAGATATTACTCTTATGCAGAAGTGGCCGGTACGTGTGTCCAGACCGTATGCCGAGAAGCTTCCGACCGTTGAGCCAATGATCTCGGGGCAGAGAGTTATTGACGCGCTCTTTCCGATAGCAAAGGGCGGTACTGCGTGTGTTCCCGGCCCCTTTGGATCGGGTAAAACGGTCGTTCAGCATCAGCTTGCTAAATGGAGTGACGTAGATCTCGTCGTTTATATCGGTTGTGGAGAGCGTGGAAACGAGATGACGGACGTTCTGCGTGAATTTCCCGAGCTTACCGATCCGAGAA
>CAZSSE010000183.1:0-3214 GCA_964609165.1 uncultured Lachnospiraceae bacterium | reverse complement strand
CGTCAGAGCCGGAGATGGTCGGAGCTTGATTATTGATAACCGTTCGAGAAGCACTATTCACAAAAATCAAAAGACGTACACAAGCTCGCTCATATATTGACAAAGGGTTCGGAACGAAAGTTCCGAACCCTTTGTCAATATTTTCAGTAATCAAACCACCGCTTCACTCAAGCCTGTGGCTTTGATTTCATTTTTCAAAGCATACTGTTGCAAGCGTCTCGGGTAAAAGCTCGATATACCACCATTTTCCGTCACGGAAATATATGACCTGTGCCTTTTCCTGATTTGGATTTACAAGCATCATCGCCGCACTGCCGTCGGTGTTCTCAACAAGCGTTCCCGTGAGCGGCTTCTGATCATTCGGGTATGTGAACATTCCGTATCCGTCTTTACCAAATTCAAGTGCGCTGATCTCAGAATCCTTACGGACAAAGCCCGCAAAATGCTTCAACGCCTTGTACTGACCGCTGTACGAAAGCTCGCCCGTAAGCCTATTTCTCGTAACAAGACCGCCGCAGAAGAACGGCCCGATATTGGGACCTCCTGTTTCATCAAGCATAAGATTCCAGCCGGTAAACGAATAATAGCGGGAATTGAGCGTCTTTGACAGCATTATTCCCCACTTGCACCAATCGTCACCATAGTGATCGTAAAGGCGGGGGCCACCCTCGGTAAAGTGCAGACGCACGCCATACTTATCGGCAAGATACTCTGTCTGCTCGATATTTCCGTCGTAATAATGGAACGCAACTCCACCGCTCTCACCCTTCAGCGCGGGATACTGTGTAAGCTGCCAATCGACCTTCTCACAATAGCGAAAGCTATGATCGTTTATCCATATCTCAATATCCGAAAGTCGGTTTTCCTCAAGCTTTTTACGCAATGCGCTGACAAATGCCACCTCGGTTTCGGGATTCCATATACATGCCGGCATACATCCAAACTGCTGAGTTTCAGGCTCATTCTGAGGTGTTACCGCACGTATTCTAATCCCGTGCTCGGCGTACGCCTTTATATATTTTATAAAATAATCTGCATACACCTCAACAAATTGCTCGCGCATATGTCCTCCGCAGGCAGATCCGCCGGTCTTCATCCATCCGGGCGGAGACCACGGAGAAGCAAAAATATAGAGATCGGGATTGACGCTCAGTATCTCCTTTATCACCGGAATAATATATTCCTCATCACGTGCAATCGAAAAATGCTCAAGGCTCTCGTCGCCATCAACGTCATCATAGGTGTACAGCTCTGCCGAGTAGTCGCTCGCGCCGATAGACAGACGCGCAACAGACAGACCCATTCCATTCTTGCCGTATATTGATTCTATCAATCTCGCACGCTCATTCTTTTCCATTTTTGAAAGATTGTAGCATGACGATCCGGTTATAGCAACACCAAAGCCTAAAAATCCCGTATTTGCAGGCTTGCTCGCCTTCTTGGCTATAAGTGTACCGCCCATGTAAAGAGCCTCCTTCAGCTCACACGGCACTGCCTCGCCGTATTTGTTGGTCGAATACTGCACTACCTTCATTCTTGTATCCATATCAGCTATGACCTCCTTTTTTTCTCAAAAGCTCAAGCACAACGTCCGGATTATTACATGTAATAAGCTCGGCACCGTTCGCTATGGCAAGATCTACCGTTTCCTCGTCCTTTACCGAGGCTCCCGCCCACGGCTGAATACCACATCTGTCGATATACTCGTAATCGCTCTTTTTGTCGCTGAAAACACAACAGCAATACGCATATCCGTATGGAAAAAGCGTCATATCCGTTCCAAGACAGGTTATCGGAAAATAAACGTGAAGCCGATACTTCATTCCGTACTTCTTGTAGATATATTCGTGTAGCTTTCCGCTGAATGTGTTTATGACGCACCGCTCGGAAAGACCGTTTGCGTCAAGAAGCGCGAGTACGCGATCACACACCGAATACGCAAGCTCCTCCCGTCCGTCGGTTGGATACTCCTTAAGCTCAATGTCAAAGGTCATCTCGGGAAGCGATACGGCAAACTCTAAAAATTCCGCAAAGGTTGGAATACGCTCGCCCGCAAATTCCTCGCCCTTCCATGAGCCCGCATCAAGCGCGAGCAGCTCCGCAAGCGTCAGATCCTCAACCCTGCCATGACCGTTAGTTGTGCGATCAACCGTCGCGTCGTGAATAACGACGAGCTCGCCGTCGCGCGTCACACGCACGTCTGTCTCGATCTGATCAACACCGAGCTCCGCCGCCTTACGGTATGCAAGCATAGTGTTTTCGGGATACCTTTCCGACCAGCCGCGATGCGCGGCAACGTAAATATTGTTTTTGCTTTGTCTCCAATAGTTCATAATATTCTCCTATCTTTACAAAAGAGCCTCTACGATCTTGGGAAACTCAAGATAATTGTCGATTTTTAAATAATTGAAATCCGACTTATATACCGACTCGTCATTGCCGCCCTCACCGTAATCGTCGCCAATATATACGACCTCACTGTACGCGATGCCATGATCGGCGCAATATTTCGACAGCGCATAAGCCTTATCAAACGGAAAAGGCACCATATCGAACGACGACGAGCCGCCGACAAAGACCGTATAGTCAGAAAAAACCATCTTTATATCCTCGTATATCGCGCGTCGCTTCGACCTGTCGGGATCAAACGCGAGCTTATCCTCCTGCTTTGCCATTGTTCCGAGAATCGGAAGAGTGACGCATCCCGAGCTATGATACTCAACGCTATCTCCCGCAAAATCGGTAAATCCGTACCTTTGACGAATTGCGGTAACACGCCGCTCCATGTGCTCGCGATCGCATGGACGCTGCTCGTTAAACACGATACTTATATCCTGCTTCTGCGCATCATATTCGGCGTATTGCATACCGTAATTGCCGATTATATCTATGGGAAATCTGTTCATTTGCTCGAATATTCTGCGGCACATTCCCGCTCCGACCATGAGTAGCTTATATTTTTTCGAAAGTGCAAGCAGCACCTCGGTCTGCTTGAGGGACAGTGGCGTTTTGTGCTGTGTAAGCGTACCGTCAAGATCCATCGCTATCAACTTTATATTTTTCATATTCACTCACATCCACCCCCCCGGATCCTATCAAGGGCATTATAGCACATATTTCTTTTAAAGTCAATACGTCGCCATACCAAAATCGAAAATGTATTGTTGAATTGTCAATGATAGGTGACAGATTTTTCAGAAATAGTTGTCAAGGT
>CAZSSE010000182.1:0-3218 GCA_964609165.1 uncultured Lachnospiraceae bacterium | reverse complement strand
ATTCATAACAGATCCTCCGAATTAAGTTTTGGGGCTTAGCCCTCTCGTTATCATAATATGCGAGGATCAAATTTGTGTGATAACTTTATATAGTGTCGCAGAAATCTACAGGCTTACCTGCCGCATCGGAAGCAAATGCAGCCTCCATAACCTTCATAACTCTCATAAGCTCCTTATGCGTTACGATCTGCTCAGCCTTTCCGTCAATAGCAAGGCAGTAGTTGCGGTAGAAATCATGAACATCAGAATGGGGAGAAGGAATAACGTACTCTGTAATGGTATCCTTATTTCTGGGTGCCATTGTCTTTGTAAGACCTGCCGCTGTAACTACGGGAACAACATCCTTGTCGTTCCAGTTCTTGCAGCATACGACCTCACAGTCACGTCCCCAATCGCGAACGATCGCGCTTCCGTTGCTGCCCGTCATATAATGTCTGGGCATCGACAGGAAGTGGGAGGTTCCTACCTCGATCCTTGCGGTCAGACCGTCCTCATAGTAAATATCAAGCTTAAATCCGTCGTCTACCTCATAGTTGGTTATGTGATCAAAATTACAGTATACACGCTCGATCTTCTTTTCCTTTGTGATCTGAAGAGTCTGGTCGATAAGATGTACGCCCCAGTCAAGCATCATTCCGCCGCCGTGCTCCTTGTGTCCTCTCCAGTCGCCGGGAATTCCGTGCGAGCCCTGAACTCTCGACTCGATACCGAATACCTCGCCAAGATCGCCCGACTCATATACCTGCTTCATAAGCAGAAAATCAGCGTCCCATCTTCTGTTCTGGTGTGTTGTAAAGAGCTTACCGGTGCGCTCGGATGCCGCAATTATATTTGCAAGCTCCTCGCTGCTAAGGCAAACGGGCTTCTCCGAGATAACATTCTTGCCTGCCTCGAGTGCCGCGATAGAAAGCGGCATATGAAGCTCGTTAGGTACGGCTATAGTTACTATATCAACGCGCTCGTCCGCAAGAACGTCCTCAAACGACGAATAAACGTGAACACCCTCGCTGCGCGCAAGCTCGCGTCTGTCCTCTTTAATATCCCAAATACCGCACAGGTCTGCAACATCGCTTTCGACGAGCTTGTTTTTGTGCCAATGACCCATTCCGCCGAAGCCGACTATAGCTACGCCCTTCTTGTTTGTACTCATATCAATTACCTCCACTGCTTATCAGTAAATTATTGAAAAATTTTAATTTTTTTTTGCAAACGCGCGCAAATAATATCTGCACACCTTCACAACAATATTTTGCCACCTTTTGCCCAATATGTCAAGTAAATATGCTCAAATGAGCAATATTTGTCCGATTTTTGTGAGAATTTATACACAAAGCGAAAAAAACGCAAAAAATATCAAAATCCTATTGAGAAATTTCGCAAAATATTATATAATATATAGTGATAGAGTAAAGAAATATTTGATGCGGAGAACAAAATGTCATATACCGAAAAACAAAATCATATCAGAAATTTTTCAATAATAGCGCATATCGACCACGGAAAATCCACGCTCGCCGACAGAATACTTGAGGCAACCGAGACTGTATCAAAGCGTGAGATGGAGGAGCAGCTCCTTGACAGCATGGATCTTGAGCGTGAGCGCGGAATAACCATTAAGGCGCGCGCTGTACGAATGAGCTATAAGGCTCCCGACGGAGAGCTGTATCAGTTTAATCTGATCGACACCCCCGGTCACGTTGACTTCAACTACGAGGTGTCACGCTCTCTCAACGCCTGCGACGGTGCATTGCTTGTGGTAGACGCCACTCAGGGCATCGAGGCGCAGACGCTTGCCAACGCCTATCTTGCAGTTGACGCCAATCTTGAGATCATTCCCGTAATAAACAAGATAGATCTCCCTTCTGCTGATGTCGAGCGCGTGCGCGGCGAGATCGAGGATATTATCGGTATTCCCGCAGAGGACTGCCCTGCCGTATCGGCAAAGACAGGACTTAATATCGAGCAGGTTCTTGAGGCGGCAGTGCGATCTATCCCTGCGCCCTCGGGAAATATCGACGCACCTCTGAAGGCACTTATATTCGACTCGTATTACGACAGCTACCTCGGCGTCGTGGTAAACGTGCGAGTATTCGACGGACAGGTAAAGAGCGGAGATAAGATACGACTTATGAGCAACGACGCAACCTTTGAGGTGGTTGACGTCGGATATATGACCGCATTCGGCTTGCAGAAATGCGAAACTCTCTCGGCGGGTGAGGTCGGATATATCACGGCTTCTATAAAGAGCGTGGGCGACACGCGGGTAGGTGATACGGTAACGCTTGCGGACGAGCCGACAGATGAAGCTCTGCCCGGCTTCAAGGCAGTTCAGCCTATGGTCTATGCGGGAATTTACCCTGCGGACGGAGCAAAATACGGCGATCTTCGTGACGCGCTTGAAAAGCTTCAGCTCAACGACGCCGCGCTTGTTTTCGAGCCCGAAACCTCTATCGCGCTCGGCTTTGGCTTCCGTTGCGGCTTCCTCGGTCTACTCCATATGGAAATAATAGAGGAGCGTCTTGAGCGTGAGTTCAACCTTGATCTTATTACCACTGCCCCCTCGGTCATATACGAGATAAAGCGCAAAAACGGAGAAATAGTGAGAATAGACAATCCCTCTAATTTCCCGTCTGCCGATGAGATAGAGGTTGCATACGAACCTATCGTAAGAGCCAATATAATCACCCCCACCGAGTTTGTGGGCGGACTTATGGATCTTTGTCAGGATAGGCGCGGCACTTTCATTGACATGAAATATATAGATACGACACGTGTTGAGCTCCACTACGATCTGCCGCTCAACGAGATAATATACGACTTTTTCGATGCACTGAAGAGCCGCTCGCGCGGATACGCCTCTCTTGACTACGAGCTTGGCGATTACGTACCGAGTAAGCTCGTTAAGCTCGATTTTCTTCTCAACGGCGAGCAGGTCGATGCGCTGTCGTTTATAGTACACGAGGAGAAGGCCTACGGCAGAGCGAGAAGGATAGCGGAGCGTCTTAAGGACAACATACCGCGTCAGCTCTTTGAGGTACCGATACAGGCAGCGATCGGCTCCAAGATCATCGCGCGTGAGACAGTAAAGGCAATGCGCAAGGACGTGCTTGCAAAATGCTATGGCGGTGATATTACAAGAAAGAAGAAGCTGCTCGAAAAGCAAAAGGATAGCGGAGCGTCTTAAGGACAACATACCGCGTCAGCTCTTTGAGGTACCG
>CAZSSE010000181.1:0-3224 GCA_964609165.1 uncultured Lachnospiraceae bacterium | reverse complement strand
GCGCGACGTTTGGGACGTCGATGCCGCAGGTTCGAATCCTGTCACTCCGACCAAAGCTTGTGCTTTATGCACTAAAAATCAGTCCTTTTCGTAAGATCAGGACTGATTTTTTGTTTATTACCTCTAATTCGCTATGTTATCAAATGACCACGTTTTTTGCCAAACCGCTTTGTTTCTGAACAAGGCACCGGTTTTTAGCGCTTTTAAAGTGTTTTTGAATATCCGTTTTCTTGCTTACTGCAATGCAAATTTTGACGTTTGAAAAAGAATTGACCTTACTAAATATGTATCAATTCAAACAATTTCTCCGATTTACATAAACATTACATTCCTCGTACTTCACTATGGTGGTTGTGATTTTTTCTTTGCGGTATAATGATGGTGCAAAACACGAAAAGGAGATTTTGAAAATGAAAAAATTTTTTGCACTCATACTTACATTCACACTCACACTTTGCACACTCGGTGCGCTAACATCCTGCGGTGGCGCTAAGTTTGATGAGAAGAAGAACATCAGCGTAGTTACACGTGAAGACGGAAGCGGAACGAAGTCCGCATTCATGGAGATCATCGGTCTTAAGGGAAAAGCAGACGTCTCCGGCATCATAATCGCAACGGGAACAGCCGCAGTCCTTCAAGAGGTAAAGGGAAATCCGCTTGCGATCGGCTATGATAGTCTTGGCTACATCACGGACGAAGTAAAAACGCTCAAGGTCAACGGTGTTGAGCCTACTATCGAGAACATCAAAAACGGTACATATAAGATTTCCCGTCCTCTCAACGTTGTTTATCAAGAAAGCAAGGTACAGGGTGCAGTTAATACCGCATTCCTTACCTTCCTTCAAAGCTCTGATGCACAGACCATTATTTCCGATAACGGCTACGTTTCCACCAAGGAAAGCGCAATGGCTTACACCGTAGTTCCCGGACTTTCGGGCAAAATCGCAATTTCGGGAAGCACCTCGCTCAAGCCCCTCATGGAAAAGCTTGCGGCTAAATTCGAGGAAATGCAGAGCAATGTCAGCGTTACCGTTGGCGGTGGCGGAAGCGGTACGGGCTACAATGATGCCAATAACGGCGTGTCCGATTTCGGAATGATCTCCGAAACCTTCAACTCTGCAAAGGCCGATAACTGTACGTACTACGAGGTAGCAAAGGACGGTATCGCAGTAATAGTCAACAAATCCAACACCTTCGATAACATATCCCTTGAAGATCTAAAGAACATCTACAACGTAGAGGCAGTCGACGCGGCTGTAAAGACTTGGGCGAACGTAAATAAGTAATATGAAAAATCTGTATGGATTTATCAATGCGAGAGAAAAGGTAATGCGCGGAGTATTCCTTTTCTCCGCTATATTTTCTATTCTCGCACTTGCTACGATAACTGTATTCTTGCTGGTAAGCGGTGTGCCGTTCATAGCCAAAACAGGCTTTGCAAGGTTCATATTCGGAAGTGATTGGGCGCCACTTGCAGACGATCCGAGCTATGGGATATTCCCGATGATCGTAGCATCTCTCTATGTTACGGCTCTTTCGGTCGTTATAGGTATCGGAATAGGACTTCTTACGGCAATAGCGTTATACAAATTCTGTCCAAAGAGGCTCGTTTCTCCCATAAGACAGATGATAAACCTGCTCGCCGGTATTCCCTCCGTCATCTACGGTCTGTTCGGTATGACGATCATAGTTCCGTTTATCAGGGATTACGTTTCTCCAACGGGCGTTGGCTACGGCATCCTCTCGGCCTCGCTCGTTCTCGGTATTATGATATTACCGACCATCGTCAGCGTAAGCCTTGATTCGCTAAACAGCGTACCTAACACCTACTATGAAGGCGCGCTTGCTCTCGGAGCGACAAAGGAGCAAGCAACCTTTAAGATCATGCTACCCGCCGCCAAAAGCGGTATTCTCGCAGGCGTCGTTCTTGCTATCGGACGAGCTATAGGCGAAACGATGGCGGTAATTATGGTAATAGGCGGAAGCCCAGAAATGCCTGAAAGTCTGTTCCAAAGCGTAAGAACTATGACGGCAAACATTGCCATGGGCGCGCTTGAGCTTAACGGTGACGCGCTTTCCGCGCTTATCTCAACGGGTGTCGTGCTGTTCGTATTCACCCTGATACTCAACGTTAGCTTTTCGCTTCTTAAAAAAGACAGCACCGATAAGAATAAGAAGGAAAGACGAGGTGCGAAAAAATGAGAAAATTATATTCTGCGCTTAAATACGTTTGCATCGTTGCACTCGTAATTTCCTTGGTCGCGCTTGTAGCGGTTGTTGCATACGTACTTATTAACGGAGTGGATAAGCTATCCCTTAACCTTATTTTCGGCGAATACGATCCCGATGCACCTACACTTTTGCCCGCGCTTGTCGGAACACTTGAGCTTGTTGCCATAGCTTCTGTAATAGCAGTTCCAATTGGAATTGCAAGTGCCATATTCCTTGTCGAATATACAAACAATAAAGGCAAGTTTGTAAAAATCGTAGGTATAGCAACCGAAACACTCGCAGGTATTCCGAGTATCGTTTACGGTCTTTTCGGCTATCTGATCTTCGTTGTTGCTTTCGGTTGGGGATATTCTATGCTGGCAGGAGGTATCACTCTTGCAATCATGATATTACCTACTATCGTCAGATCCACGCAAGAGAGTCTGATCTCGGTGCAGGGCGGACTTCGTGAGGGTGCTTATGCGCTCGGAACGAGCAAGGTCAGAACTATTTTCAAGATCGTCCTTCCTTCTGCCGCAGGCGGTATCGTTACCGCAATTATCCTCGCAATCGGTCGTGTTGTTTCGGAAAGCGCAGTTCTGCTTCTTACTATCAACATGGTCGTAAACAAGGTACCGGAAACGCTTATGTCACCCGGAACGAGCTTAGCGCTTGATATCTACTATTTTTCAAGCCATGGCTATCCCGATGAGGCGGCGGCAACGGCAGTCGTGCTTCTTGTATTTGTTCTGCTGCTTAATCTGCTCGCAGATTGGATAGGCAATCTGATTAAAAGATCAACATATGGAGATAGAAAATGAATGAATTTATAGGCAGTATGGATATTACCGCAAAGGGCTGTTACCTTTACTACGGTGATTTCCATGCTTTGAAGGATATAAACATAGAGATTCCCGAAAAACAGGTTACTGCTCTTATAGGACCTTCGGGATGTGGAAAATCTACTTTTCTTAAAATATTTAACCGAATGAATGACCTTGTGGAAGGCTGCC
>CAZSSE010000180.1:0-3243 GCA_964609165.1 uncultured Lachnospiraceae bacterium | reverse complement strand
ATATTGATTTTATAATTATACAATATTACATAGTTTAATTTTGGAACAATTTGTGAACTTTTTGGGAACTTTTTGCCATTAGCAGTATTTCTAAAATATTTGCGTGCATTTGCGCAAAAAAAGCAAAAATGCGTTGCCGAAATTAAGGCGTTCCACGGCCTCGGATGCTAAAATATCTGTCCGTCCTATCTCCCTGTCACCTATTTTATATACGACACTTCCAATAACGTCTCCTGCTCTCACGGGAGCTTCTACCGCTTGAGGCAAATTTATCGAACGCTCCACCTTACCCTGCTCGCTTTTCTTAAGAACGCGGCTGTATTCACGATATTCGGCATCTATCGAAGGCTTTGTTCCCTTCAATATTGATATATCATTTATAGGCTCACCATTTGCGCTGTATATACCGTAATTTGAAAAGCCGTAATCAAGCAATGAAGCAGCCTCGGCATTTCGCACGTCTCTGCTTGGTGCCCCCATTATCACGCATATAAGTCCCATTCCGTCACGCTTTGCGGTCGCGCTGATGCAAAAGCCCGCCTTCGATGTCGAACCCGTTTTAAGTCCCGTTGCCCCTTTATAAAATCTGATCAACCGATTAGTATTCGTCAGTCCAAATTCTCCGTTTCTTATCGTATCCATCCAAATCGAGCTATACTCGGTTATTTTAGGATATTTTATCAATTCTCTTGACATTATTGCGATGTCGCGTGCAGATGTCAGATGCTTTTCGGTGGTATCATCAAGACCGTTTGTATTTTCAAAGAACGTATTTTTCATTCCCAAAGCACGTGCCTTTTGATTCATCTGCGCCACAAAGGCTTCCTCTGTACCGCATACGTACTCTGCAAGTACAACTGCCGCATCATTTGCCGAGGCTATTATAACGCTCTTCAGAAGATCCTCTACGCTCATTTCCTCGTTTTCCTCGAGGTATATCTGTGAGCCGCCCATGGAGCACGCATTTTTGCTGGCGCGAGCTTTATCCTCGTATCTTATTCGTCCATCCTCTATCGCTTCCATAACCAATAAAAGCGTCATTACCTTAGTCACCGACGCCGGCGGTAGTGCGGCATCAGCGTTTTGCTCGTAAAGAACGCTACCGGTTTCAGCTTCCATCAATATAGCAGATTTACAGTCAAGTCCAAGGTTAGTCCCTGAGCTATCCTCAGGTGCGGCATAAACATAAACAGGTAAAGAAAACATAATCAGCACTACCGCAAGTAAAAATGCTGCAAGCTTTATTTTTGTCTTATAAAGTGCTCTCTTGTTTTTTGAATTTTTTAAGTAATATTTTTGGCACATACATTCATCACCTCAAGACAATATATGAAGATATTTGAATATCTATGTATAAAAAGAGCCCCTACCGTTAGATAGGAGCTCACAGATTATATTAAATTATTCTTCGCTTTCTCCCGAATCGTTATTATCGTGGGTAACTCCTGCGTCGGGATTAAGATCTGCGCTGTCCTTAAAGCCGTGCTCTTTCATAATAGCCACGATGTCAACAGAACCGTCCGCACACTTTACCTCGGTTGCTTTCACATGGAGGTACATCGACAAGCTCTCGTTCGGAGATACAATTCTTTGCTCCTCATTGGCTTCCTTTTTAGGGTAGCACTTGATTGCATCCCACTGTTCCAGCGTTCCATCATACTCCATAACAGCAAGATTCTTGCAGAAATATGTTACAAAATTACCCCATTCCTCCATGCTTGCAGGTATAACAAGCTTAGAGAGAGACGTGCAACGCATAAATGCTCTGTCTCCAACCTTGGTTACAGTATCGGGAATATCAAACTCACTGATGCTCTCACATCCGCGGAATGCATCAGCTCCTATAGTGGTCAGCGCGTCAGGAAGATCAAGCTGCTGAAGCGTTGTGCACTCATAGAACGTACCGTCTGGAATACTTGTCATATTATTGCAATCGAATACGACCTTCCCAAGCATCTTACAGTTCTGGAACACATTAGTTCCCATTTCCTCAAGAGCCTCGGGAAGATAAACGACCTCAAGGCTACTGCATCCCAAAAAAGCACCCTTGCTTATCTTCTTAAGATTTTTACCCAAATAAACCAATCTTGCATTCTTGCATCCCTCAAACGCATTACCGTCAAGAGATTCAAGCGAGTCCGGAAGCGCTATCTTTGTAATAGCCTCGCACTCAGCAAAAGCGTGGTGCGCGATATTAGTAACAGTCTCGGGAATATAAACACGCTCGATCTCGGTTTTTTTAAACGCACCGCTGCCGATCTTCTTTACAGGCAGTCCATCATATTTATCAGGGATAATAACGACCTTATCCGTGCAATCACCAATACCGGTAACGCTATAATATTCCTCGCCCGTTTCCTTATCGGTTGCCTTCTTGAACTTCAAGCCCTCGCTGGGCTTCTCGTTTTTCAGATCCTTATTGATATCTGCAAGGTCTTCATTGTCTGCGTAATCGTCATCATCTTCAAACAAGCCAATATCGCAAGAAGAAAAGGCAAGCACAAAAATCATTGCAAGTGCCACCATCAATATCTTAATTATAAGGCTTTTTTTCATAATAATTATTCTCCTTAGCAAAAATCTTATAAGCAAAAACTGCTTATATGGATATTTTACCATATAAATTCCATTTTGTCAACAAGAAATTTGACAATTTAGATAAATCTTCTCCCTGACGATACTCAAAGCAGGGTGCGCACAAGTCGCACCCTGCTAATAAGCCGTTATTTATTTAAGATCAAAGACCACGCTTTACATAATGTGTATGGAGTATCTCGTGAGCCTTATGGCTGTTAGGCTCGCCGAAGTACTCATCGTAAAGTCTCTTTACAGCCGAGTTTTCATGAGACTTACGTACATCGCTCGTCTTGTCGTCGTTGTAAAGAACCGCAGCTCTTACACTTCTGAGATCAATAGTCTCTTTTACGACTGCGGGCTGAATAGGCTGACCGCCGCCGTTTACGCATCCGCCGGGACAAGCCATGATCTCGATAAACTGAACGTCAAGCTCGCCTGCCTTAACTGCGTCAAGAACCTTCTTAGCATTAGCTGTACCGGAAGCAACCGCTACGTTGAGAGTGATGTCACCGAGCTTGTAGGAAGCGAGCTTAACGCCCTCTACACCGCGAACCTCGTTGAAATCAACAGACTCGAGAGGCTTGCCCTCGATAACCTCTGCTGCGGTACGGAGAGCAGCCTCCATAACGCCGCCGGTGGCGCCGAAGATAGCGCCTGCGCCCGAAC
>CAZSSE010000179.1:0-3295 GCA_964609165.1 uncultured Lachnospiraceae bacterium | reverse complement strand
GCTCTACCGACTGAGCCATACCAGCATTCGCCGTTCCGACGACTTATACATTATAACACACCGTTAGCGGTTTGTCAATACCTTTTTTGCTTTTTATTTCATTTTTTATTTTCAGCACGGCACGGCGATCACCGCCGTGCCGTGCTTTGCTTTAATTTTACTTAAGCTTTGCAAGTGCCGTAAGCACTCCGTCGAGATTTTCACGGTATTTCGCAAGCTTTGCCTTCTCGCCGTCAACTACCGCTGCGGGAGCCTTAGCTACAAAGCCCTCGTTTGAAAGCTTCTTCTCTATTCTCTCTATCTCTGCGCCCAGCTTCTTCTGCTCTGCTTCAAGTCTCGCTCTTTCCTTTTCGGTATCAACTATATCCGAAAGCGGAAGAAGTATAGTAGCCGAATCGGTAACTATTCTCACCGCGTCGTCAGCCGAGAACTTGTCCTCAAAGCTCTCGCCTATCTCTACCTCTGACGCCGATGCAAGGCGGCTGAAGAATACTGCCGTGCTCTCGTTAAACGCATCTGTATATTTGGTAGCGATATATACCTTTGCCTTGCGGGACGGAGGAACGTTCATCTCGTTTCTTCTTGCGCGGATAGCCTTGATCGCTGTGATCGTGCGGTTCATTCTCTCTGCGTCGGAATTGAAAACAAGTGCATCCGATGCCTCGGGATACCTTGAGATCATAATGCTCTCATCCGTATGGGGCAATGCCTGATATATTTCCTCGGTAATAAATGGCATAAAGGGATGCAACAGCTTGAGTATTCCCGTAAGAACATACGCAAGAACATTCTGCGCCGTAGCGTTGCCCTCGCTCTCCTTGTCATTGAGGCGGATCTTGCAAAGCTCGATGTACCAATCGCAGAATACGTCCCATGTAAAGTCATAAATAGACGAAAGAGCTACGCCGACCTCAAATTTATCAAGTGCCGCAGGGACGCTTGCCGCAAGCTTGTTAAACTCGTGCAATATCCACTTATCCTCTGCCGCCAGCATATCATTTGCGGGAAGATTGATCTCGTCGATAGTAAGATTCATACGAACAAATCTCGACGCATTCCAGAGCTTATTCGCAAAGTTTCTTGCCGCCTCGATCTTCTCGTCCGAAAAACGCATATCGTTTCCGGGGCTATTACCTGTAGCAAGTGCAAATCGAAGTGCGTCTGCTCCGTATTTATCTATGATCTCAAGAGGATCAATTCCGTTGCCGAGTGATTTTGACATCTTTCTTCCCTGCGCATCTCGAACAAGTCCGTGGATAAATACCGTGCTGAACGGCTTTGCGTCCATATGCTCAAGTCCCGAGAATATCATACGCGATACCCAGAACGTGATAATATCATATCCTGTTACAAGCACGCTTGTGGGATAATATTTTTCAAGCTCCGCCGTCTTTTCGGGCCATCCGAGTGTTGAGAAGGGCCAAAGCGCCGACGAGAACCATGTATCAAGCACGTCGTTGTCCTGATGTACCTTGCCGCCGCACTTGGGACAAACGGTAATATCCTCCTTGGATACCGTCATCTCTCCGCAATCGTCACAATAGAACGCGGGAATCCTGTGTCCCCACCAAAGCTGACGCGAAATACACCAATCAAGGATGTTATTCATCCAATTGAAATAGTTTTTGGAAAATCTCTCGGGAATAAAGCTTATATCTCCGTTCTCAACCGCCTTTATTGCAGGCTCTGCGAGAGGCTTCATCTTAACAAACCACTGGTCTGAGGTGAGCGGTTCAACCGTCGTACCGCAACGGTAGCAAACGCCTACATTGTGGTCGTGCGGGACAGTCTTTACAAGGTATCCCTCTGCCTCAAGATCGGCAACGAGAGCCTTACGGCAAGCGTATCTGTCCATTCCCTCATATTTGCCTGCATACGAGTTCATAGTTGCGTCGTCGTTCATAACCTTGATCTGCTCAAGATCGTGCCTCTGACCAACCATAAAGTCGTTAGGGTCATGTGCGGGAGTGATCTTAACGCAGCCTGTACCAAATCCAATCTCAACGTAATCGTCGGCTATAACCGGGATCTCTCGGTTTACTATGGGAAGGATAAGAGTCTTTCCGATAAGGTGCTTGGTCGTCTCGTCATCTGGGTTTACAGCCACTGCGGTATCGCCGAACATAGTTTCGGGTCGTGTGGTAGCAACCTCAACATATCCGTCCTCTCCCTTTATGGGATATTTTATATGCCAAAAATTACCGGGCTGATCCTTGTAATCGACCTCGGCATCAGAAAGCGCTGTCAGGCAATGGGGGCACCAGTTGATTATTCTGTATCCGCGATAGATAAGTCCCTTATCGTAGAGATTTACAAACACCTCGCGAACAGCCTTGGAGCAGCCCTCGTCCATAGTAAACCGCTCGCGGCTCCAATCGCAGGATGCGCCGAGCTTCTTAAGCTGACTGATTATACGATTGCCGTACTTATGCTTCCAATCCCATACTCGCTCAAGGAATTTATCGCGTCCAAGGTCATAGCGCGAAAGTCCCTCGTTAACTCTGAGCTGCTCCTCAACCTTGATCTGAGTTGCAATTCCTGCATGGTCAGTTCCGGGCACCCAAAGTGTGTTATAGCCCTGCATTCTCTTGTAGCGCACAAGAATATCCTGCAAGGTCTCGTCGAGTGCATGTCCCATATGCAGCTGTCCCGTTACATTTGGAGGCGGGATAACTACGGAAAATGAGGGCGCGGGATCGTTTACATCGGGGGTGAAGTAACCCTTATCACACCAATTCTGATAAATTCTGTCCTCAAACTCGGAGGGAGAATATACCTTTGGCAATTCATTGTATGAATTCATAAAAACCTCCATAATCATAATGAAAATTAAAAACAAAATAAAAAAAGCCCGCGACTCATCAGGGCGTGAGCACGCGGTACCACCTGACTTAGAGCCTGCAAGCAGTGCTCCATCTCTGAACCACTAACGCAGGAATCTCGTCTTTGGCTAACAGGGATGTCGATCCCTTTCACTAAAGCTGCTCGGGGGCGACTTCAAGAAGATTGCAACGCGGACTCGCACCAAGCGCCCGCTCTCTGTGCCTGCGCAGATCTCTACTACTCCCTGTCAAAGCATTTTAATATTCATAACAAAAGAATTATATCACATCTTAAAAGGAAAGTCAAGAGCGCAAAGAAATTTTTTTAGATTTTTCAAAAAAGGTATTGACAAATACAACTCTGCGTGGTATAATGATCAAGTGCTTGCGGAAAGTCAGCGCAAAAAATGTGGCGGAGTAGCTCAGTTGGCTAGAGCAACCGGTTCATACCCGGTAGGTCATGGGTTCAAGTC
>CAZSSE010000178.1:0-3308 GCA_964609165.1 uncultured Lachnospiraceae bacterium | reverse complement strand
ATATATTACCCTGTAGGTACCGGTGCCCCCGACGGTTCATACAATTATTTTCTTACGTTTGAAAAATATAACGCTTTTATACAAAAAATATCTGTTTTAGTCATTGAAAAATTCGATGTTTTATGCTTTAATATGGACGATGTGGGAAAATGAAGCGCTGCTGTATAAATCCGAATAGTAGGAATCTACATTCCGACGTTCCGTTCAATAAAAAATAATAACACCGTACAAACGTCCATACAATCAAGGGACGGTCGTCATGCGGCGCAGCTATCTTACGAGCGTCGATTTTATTTAAAAAATTATCCCCCGACATTTTTGTCGGGGGATGTTTATAAGCACTTTGATTTTTCGTTACAGAGCTTTTATAAAGCCTGCAAGTCTTGATGCTATTATCTCGTGTCCCGCATCGTTGGGGTGCAAGCCGTCGGGGCAATATTTCTGCTTGATGATATCGACCTTCGGCTGTATTGAGCTTACCGACCACAAATCAAGCAAGGGCAGAGAATAATATGCCGCTACCTCCTTTATTATGTTTACATAGGTAAGAAGTGGCGCAACGTCGCAGGTCTTGCTGCCCTCTCCGCGCAGATTATCCTCGTTGCAGCGGTGCAGAGGAGTCATTACCACGATTGTCGCTTCGGGATACTTGTTGATAACTCCCGAAAAAAGAGTATGGCAGGCGCCGTAAAACGTAGCGTCGGTGCGGTCACTCATAACGCCGAGCGGCGCATCGCCGTGTCCGAAATCGTTAGTTCCGCCAAAGATTACCACCATGTCGGCGTCGTTGTCCATTTCGGCATATCTTGAGCAAAAATCAAAATCGTGGTGCGGGCGTTCAGATGGCGTTGTCTGGTGTGCAAATCTTGTTCCGCCTATGCCGTAGCCCCGAACCTCAGCCGCGCCGTATTTGCTTTTGATAAGACTCCAATAAATCTTATCGACGCCGCTTGTTCCGGCACCTGCGGTTATACTGTCGCCTAAAAAGTTTATCTTAAGTTTTGTTATTTCCATTTTATATGTCTCCTAATATATATATTAAAAAACGAGTTTCTTGATTGTATCTCTTGCGAGAATAATATCTGCCTCGGGATCCGCTCCTGTCTCACGTTCGATCGTGAGGTAGCCGTCATAACCGATTGCCTTAAGCGCCGCGATATAGGCGGGGAAATCGACGTCACCCGTGCCGACGGGTACCTCCTTGAAAAAGTCGGCAACGTTGAGTGCCTCTATGCCGCCCGTAGCGAAGTGATCGTAAATGATCTTGGGATCTGTCTTTTTAAGCATTACACCGTCCTTTACGTGAGTGTGGACGATATGCTTGCCGAGGAGCTTTACTGCCGCAACCGGATCCTGTTCCGTTACCATAACGAAGTTGGCGGGGTCAAGGTTTACGCCCACGCCGCCCTCGGTATCGCAAATGAAGCCGTAGAGAACGTCTGCCGTCTCGGGGCCTGTCTCAATAGCGAGGGTAACACCGTGTGCCTTTGCGTATTTGCCGCACCTTGTAAGCGCGTCAAGCATAACGCTGTAGGTTGCATCATTCCTGTCCGAAGGGATAACACCGATATGTGTTGTAACGACGCATGTTTCAAGCTCGCAAGCGAGATCGACGATGCGATTTGTCATTTCAATTCTCGCAGGGTTGTCGGCGGCGATCTGGAATCCGTGACCGCCCATGTCTCCGCAAAGGGCACTGATCTCAAGCTTATTTTCAAGAAGAAGCTTCTTATAGCTTTTTCTTGCCGCCGCGTCGAGCGCGTCGGGGGAGAACGTGCCGGTGGTCGCATATATTTGCACTCCGTCAAATCCAAGCACAGATGCACGTTTGATAGCGGAATCTACGGGAAGACCGAAGCCGAAGCAATCTGTAATAACACCAATTTTCATAATATAACCTCTTTATAAAGCTGTTTTAGAAATTTAGCCATTCGCCGCATCTGTTCACAGAGGAGAGAAGCGCGTCTCTAACACGTATTGCCTCAAGCGTCTGCGTTGCGTCAAAGCTCATTTTACCGTCCTCAAAAAATCGCAAAATATCTGCGATAAGACCGTTAAAGATCCTTCCTTTGGGATTTGCAGTCATACCGCTGCCGTCAGAGGATTGCATAATGACAGAGCCCGGCAATTCAAAGCTCGCGTATACGAGGCACGCAGAGCGGTCGTCTGGGTATCCGAGATGGAAGAACATCTGCTCTCCGTTCCTTGCGCACATCACTCTGTTTGCGCCGGCTCCGAGCTTCTTGACTACCATTTCAACGTCATGTATAATGTATTCCTCAACCGATCTGCCCGAAATAAATACTGTGATATGGCGGCAATCCTCGACCTCGTCAAGCGCCTTCTCATATCGAAGCGCGGAGGATGAGAAGAAGGGTGTACCGTGCTCATTCGCAATTGCGAATATCTCTCTTGCCTCGTCGAGCGATGGCGCAAAGGTCTTATCGATATATGTGGGCTTACCGTAGGGAAGCACAGCCCTTGCGTAGTGGAGATGCTTTTCGGGATTTGTGGGGGAGAGTATAAAGATGACGTCGGATTTTTCACAAAGCTCTTCTAACGTCGAGCATTGCTCGGCACCGAATGCCTCGCACCATTCTGCCGTGCTTCTGCCGTCGACGGGCGAGACGTCCTGCTCTGCCCAAGCGTATGCCAACGAATAATCAAGTCCTGCATTTTCACATTCCTCGCGTATCCATGCGGGGTAATTATTCGCGTGCCATTCGCTTATATAAAAATCAACGAAGCCTATTTTCTTCATAAAATTCCTCTTTTGGCGATCAGAGCTCGATCTCTTTTCCAAGCTCTGCGGACTTGTAGAGGGCGTCAAGAAGCTTCATGCTCTCAAGAATGTTGTCGATGTTATTCTTGTTCTTTACGCCGCTGCACATAGACTCGATAAAGTCTGCATCCTCAAGAAGATACATATTGGGTATATCGTGATTGCTCTCGACAGTTTGAAGAGTTGCACCGTCTGTGATCTTGAACTGATTGCCGTAGGAAAGTCTTGCGCCCTTCTTGTCGCCCATAAAATCGATGAACATCTCGTTCTGCTCGATGTTTTGCGCCCAAGCACCGTTGAAAGAGATGCTCGCCTTGTCGGTACGGATGTATCCCGTGATAAAGTCTTCAACGTCGTTAACACCGTTTTCCACGTCCTTGGTATCCTCGGCCCACATTCCCGGATACTTGTAGGACTTCATATCCTTGGCCATCTCGGAGTATGCGTCGCAGGTGACGTTTTTAAGCTTTGCGTCGCCGAGTATGTAAAGGATAAGGTCAAGGAAGTGGATGCCCCAGTCGATAAG
>CAZSSE010000177.1:0-3310 GCA_964609165.1 uncultured Lachnospiraceae bacterium | reverse complement strand
AGATAATTTGGCGAAAGTCTTTTTCCCTGACATACCGGGCAAGGTGCTTCCTCGATAAATTGCTCATAATAATCATCGGTACCCGACATTCCCATACGGTTCTCTATCATTCTTACAATGCCCTCAAATTTGGTCTTTTGGCGATGCTCAACACCCCCAAACCATCGGGATATTTCGTACATTTCATCGCCGGATCCGTATAGAATAATATGATAAGCTTCCTCTGACAGCTTTTCAACAGGAGTATCTATATCAAATCCAAAACGCTCTGCAACTGCCATAAACAACGGCCCGTTCCAGCTCTGCTCCTCTATAGTTTTAAATCCGTTTACCGCTATAGCTCCCTGACGAAGTGAAAGACGTCCGTCAGGTATCAATCTGTCTACCGCGATCCTGCGCATCTCTCCGAGACCGTCACAATGAGGACACGCTCCCTGAGGATTGTTAAATGAAAACATTCTCGGTTCAAGCTCGCCAAACGAAATGTTATGCTTTTCACAAGCATAGCTTTGCGAAAATCCCATTTCCTGTGGTTTCTCTTCGCCTCTCGGAACAGTAACGATCAAAAGATGCCCGTCCGCCAGCTTCAAAGCATTTTCTACGGAATCTGCAAGACGCGAGCGAAGATCCGACTTCATCACCAAACGGTCTACGATGATCTCAATATCATGCTTTTTATTTTTGTCAAGCGCAATAGTTTCAGAAAGATCGTATACGTTTCCGTCAACACGCGCTCTGACATATCCGCTCTTCTTCGCCGAAGCAAAGACCTTCTCGTGCATACCCTTTTGTGCCCTGACAACAGGTGCAAGCACCAAAAAGCGCTCGCCATCGGGAAGCCCCATTATCTTATCTATTATCGTGTCTACCGATTGCCTACGTATCTCCTTACCACATACGGGACAGTGCGGAATACCGACTCGTGCGTAAAGCAAACGAAGATAATCGTATATTTCCGTAACCGTTCCGACTGTCGAACGCGGATTTTTTGACGTTGTTTTCTGATCTATGGATATAGCCGGCGAGAGCCCCTCGATGAGATCCACATCAGGCTTATCCATCTGACCGAGAAACATTCTTGCGTAAGAGGAAAGTGACTCAACAAAGCGTCTGTGTCCCTCTGCATATATCGTATCAAATGCCAACGAGGATTTTCCCGACCCGGACAGCCCGGTAAGTATAACCAACTTATCCCTTGGTATTTCGAGATCTATATTCTTCAGGTTGTTTACCCTTGCGCCCTTTATTATAATTGATCCTGCCATGATTTCACCTTATTTTTGATTTCTGAGTTCTTTTATTCTGTCGCGGATATACGCCGCCTGCTCAAATTCAAGCTTTGCAGAAGCCGCTTTCATCTGCTTTGTAAGCTCCTCGATAAGACGCTCACACTCAAGACGAGTAAGCTTCTTTTCTCCACTACCATTCTTATGCAAGGCATCCTTTTCGCTTTTTCCTATCTCTATGACATCTCTTATATCCTTGATAATGGTTTTGGGGACTATACCGTTCTTTTCATTATATTCTGTCTGTATTTTGCGACGTCGATTAGTTTCGGCAATGGCGCGCTCCATAGAGCCTGTCATATTGTCGGCATACATAATAACCTTTCCGTTAGCATTTCTTGCGGCACGCCCTATCGTCTGTATAAGACTACGCTCGGCACGTAAAAAGCCCTCTTTATCCGCATCAAGTATAGCAACCAAGGATACCTCCGGAATATCCAGTCCCTCTCGAAGCAGGTTAATACCTACCAACACGTCAAATTCGCCAAGTCGAAGATCCCTGATTATCTCCATTCTTTCAAGCGTATCAATATTGAAATGAATATATTTGACCTTTATTCCGTTATTCTCGAGATACGCTGTAAGATCCTCCGCCATCTTTCTTGTAAGCGTAGTAACCAATACACGCTCGTTCTTTGAAGTGCGCAAACGAATCTCACCCATAAGATCGTCTATTTGCCCTTCGATAGGTCTAACTACGATTTCAGGATCTACCAAGCCCGTGGGACGAATGAGCTGCTCAACCGTTGCCTCAGAATGGTCATGCTCATAATCTCCCGGAGTAGCGCTAACGTATATGACCTGATTTATTTTGGATTCAAATTCCTCAAAATACAGCGGACGGTTATCGTACGCCGACGGCAGTCTGAATCCGAAATCTACAAGATTTTTCTTTCTTGCAGTATCGCCGCCGCTCATTCCGCGCACCTGTGGGAGCGTTACGTGCGATTCGTCAACCAAAAGCAAAAAATCATCGGGAAAATAGTCAAGAAGTGTATTTGGAGTCGATCCCGCCGGTCTTCCCGCAAGAACTCGCGAATAGTTCTCAACACCCGAGCAAAATCCCACCTCACGGAGCATCTCAAGATCATACCTGACCTTTTCCTCAATTCTTTGCGCTTCAATCAGCTTTCCTTGCGAGAGAAAGAAGTCTCTGCGCTCTATCATTTCCGCAGTAATTTCGTTAAGTGCATTTTCCCGCTTATCGTCGGATACGGCGTAATGAGTTGCGGGATATATGGGAGCATAGCTCAATACCTTCAAGACCTCTCCCGTAACTATATTTATCTCCGATATACGGTCTATCTCATCACCGAAAAATTCTATTCTCAATGCCTTGTCCTTAACGTTTGCGGTAACAAGATCAACAGTATCTCCCTGCACCCTGAAATTGTCTCTTTCAAGCGACAGATCATTTCGGTTATAGCTTATCGCTATCAGCCTTCGGATAAGATCGTTTCTGCTCATTTCCATACCCGGACGCAACGCCAACACAAGATTTTTATATTCTTCGGGATCACCGAGCGAGTATATACATGATACGCTGGAAACGATAATAACGTCGCGTCGCTCAAAAAGAGCAGAAGTAGCGCTATGACGCAGCATATCGATCTCGTCATTCACCAAAGCATCTTTTTCTATATACATATCCTTTCCGGGAATATACGCCTCGGGCTGATAGTAATCGTAATACGAAACAAAATATTCTACCGCATTTTCCGGAAAAAACTCACGAAATTCCGAGCAGAGCTGAGCGGCGAGCGTCTTGTTATGAGCGAGAACAAGTGTAGGCTTGTTAACGTTCGCTATTATATTTGCCATAGTGAAGGTCTTGCCGGATCCCGTAACGCCGAGAAGGGTCTGCTCTCGCAGACCGCTGTTTATTCCATTTGTCAATTTCTCTATTGCATCAGGCTGATCTCCCGTTGGCGAATAGGACGAATGAAGAATAAATCTACCCAAAGCACACACCTCCACAAATAGATTTTCACATTTAAGATGTTAAAAATACACAGATTTATAAG
>CAZSSE010000176.1:0-3312 GCA_964609165.1 uncultured Lachnospiraceae bacterium | reverse complement strand
AGGAAGTACTGCCTCCGAACTTTGTTCGCATTGCAAAATCAACCATAGCTAATATAGACCTTGTGTCATCTTTGCGGCGTGAATTGGTGGGGAACGGAGAAATGTACTTCAAAAACAGCGAAAAAAGGTTTATTTTTCGCGCAGCTATTATAAAACTTTAAGTGATAAAATTCAGGAAATGAGGTTAAGGTAATGAAATTGTTTAAAGAAATGAGGCTTGAAATAAAGCTTTCCAAAATATTTTGGGGACTCGGATTTATACTGTTAGCGGTGTTTTTATTGCTTAATGCGCTTGGTATGATGACACCCGTTCTGAATGTAGTCGGAGGTGTGTCGGTTATTCAGATGATATTGGGATTGTTCTTGCTGTTATTTATAATATCAATGATAATACGGTTGAGATTTGCCTCGGTTATGATACCGTTGTCGCTTTTATTTATGGTGTTTGAGAAGAACGTGGCATTTGTGCTTGGAATGGATGACGAAAATATCATCAATAATTGGCTTTTATTCGGCTGCGCGCTGCTTGCGTCAATAGGTATTTCTATACTTACGCCAAAGTCTTTAAAACTACGTACAAAGTCTAAGGACGGGGCAGGTAAAGCAAAGCATAATCATATGGGCACACACGCTATGTATGTGGACTGCGAGGATTTCGTTGACAAGATGATATATAACAGGCTCGGCGAATATACGGTGCATTTTGAGAATACAGAGCATTTTACAAGCGGAGCAGTGCTGAACGTATATAACAAGCTGGGAGAGGTTATCATATACGTTCCGAGCGAGTGGAATGTCAATGAGAATATCAATAGTAAGCTTGGAGATATATCATATTCGGGCAAGGGAGACGAAAACGGTCCGACGCTTGTTTTGAACGGTAGCAACGATCTCGGTGACATATCTATAAAATTCATATAAAAGCAACGAGCCGATTGCAAATCGCAATCGGCTCATAAATTTTATATTATTTTACGTGCTTTTCAATTTCGTCAAGCATCCTTGCGCGAAGTCCCATAAGAAATTCGTTGCTTGCGGGATAATCGTCAAAGCGGAGATCTCTTCCTGCCGCCTCGTCTATCATAGCGATTACCGCTTCACGTCCGATCAGTGCCTCAAGAGCTTGGCAAATACGTATATCCTGCATAGCCTCGTAGGTTATTTCGCCGCGGATAGAGGGGTAAGCGGTCTCGTTGCCGGGATAAACGATGAATGCATCTCCCGAAGCAAAGCTGCGGTCGGATGATGTAGTTATAAAAGGATTTATCTTGTAGAGCGAGATGCTGGAATTGTAGAAATTGAAGCCCCAATGTAAAAATCCCTTTATATCGTATTTGTACATCTGGTATCCGAGTATCTGTGTTCTGCAAGAGGGCATAGCAATAAATGAGTTTGTATATACTCTCTCTGGACCGCAGCAATAGTATACCCAAAGCTCTTTTACGTTGCGCGCGAGGAAGTCGTGCGCGTGGGTTACCGATGTAACGGGGCACTCAACCAGACCTTTTTCATAAAATTCGCACTGAGAGAGCGCGTCGATCGTCTTTGCGTTGCCGATAAGAGGCTTGATAATATTTCTTGCGATCTCATATCTGCCGATATTAGTCATATCAGGCTCGTCGGATACGTGAAAGTAGGTGTATTCCTCGATGCCTTCGGCTCTGAGCTGCTCAGAGATGGCTGCAATATACTGCTTTAAAAATTCAGTATATTCAACCGAGTCCGCCGCAACGTCCCATCCAAACATATAGTCGGTCTTTCCGTTTTCAGTAACCATAATGTTAGGCGCATATTTCGAGCCCCACTGCGAGAATAGGTGAGCCATTTCGTAGTATTTTACGTTATGCTTCTTGCAGATAGCTATAAATCTTTTGAATTTATCAAAATTAAACTCGTATACGTCGCCCTTCTTTTCAATGTCTATAAGCTGAACACAGGGACGGGTAGTACACTCGGCGGTGTCAAGTGGCGGTGTGTGCGTGGGAACGAGGATCATATTTATGCCTATGTCGGTGGCCGCCTTGATATATTCCTCTATCAGCCTCCAATGGCGTTCGGAGTATATTGGGGTATCGTGTATATCGGCTATGCAGTCAGCGTAAAACCATCTTGTATATCTTACGCTTTGCTCCGGCATCTGCATGGGAATAACGTTTATCTCCATTTCGCAGGTATGGCAGGGAGCTTCCTCGTCAAATTTTGTATCAACGCAGAATTTTAACGAATACCTTCCGGGGGCGCAGTCTGCGGGAATATCGACCTTTACCCACATTACCACAGGTGCGTTGAACATAGTTATGTAATCGTTTTGCTGTTCTATAGGCACGAGGACGTCAGGAAGCATTCCCGGCTCGGTCAGAATATAGTTTTCGTCGCTTACATTCTCGCGCGAGGGATTATCAACAACAACATCCTTTACACAGTAGAGTCTGATATGTTCAGAAAGCTCGGATTCTATCCATACCTTTTCTTTTTTATCCCATACACCGTCTGTTGAGATAACTACCTGATACGAAAGACGCTGCCCCTGAAGCACAGTATAGCAGTTTGTTTCCTTGTAGTCGATAGGAGCGCCAAGGCGCACCTTTTCAAGTGCCGAGATCTGTTTTAATGATATTTTCATTTGATCCTCCTGTAGCATTGCTTTATATTAAAGTGCTAAGCATTATAATCATTGTTTACTGATTTTCTTACAAAAACCGACGGGTTAGCCTGCTTAAGCATAGCGAGAGAACGCTCGTCCGCTTCAAAAAATACAAGATTTCTCGGCTCGTCCTTGCCGCCAGTGACAAATATCCATATGTTTTCCGCGCTTTTTGATGATATTGCCCAAAATGTTTCCTTCGGCTCGAAATGGTTAGCCTTGCTTACGTATTCGTCGGTTGCGGGAGCAATCAGCAAAAATTCCTTGACATCTGCGGTAAGCAGATTTTTTCTTTTTTTCTTTGCGTATATTTTGGCGAGAGTAAACGTTCCGTACCAGATAGAATATTCGTATTCAACGTCGAAATACTTCCAACTGATTGTCATAAGTATAACGGTGCAGAGAATACCCGCGACTATCATTGGAACGAAAATATCGGGATTATTGAGGGCAAGTATGATCCATACCGAAAAAAAGAGTGCGTATCCGATAACGGCAAGTATCTTTTTTGTTTTTATTTTGGCGTCCGTCGAAGTGCGGACAAGCTTATCATATGTTTGATTATTAGTGTTCATATATACCTCGCTATTTTATTCAAGTACATTATATCACAGGAGAATTTTTTTCGCAAGTGCTTTTAAAATTTTAATAAATAAAAGATTTAAAAT
>CAZSSE010000175.1:0-3332 GCA_964609165.1 uncultured Lachnospiraceae bacterium | reverse complement strand
GTTAGTTTCATGATCTGTCCTTTTTTCAACAATATAAAAATATATCTTAATTATATCACAAGTCGGTAGGTAATTCAAGTGCTTCAGGAGCAACAATGTCCACAGGACGCGCAATCGGGGAAAATTTTACGGTCGTATTCGATGCCGTTTTTGTCATAATAATCCTTCAGCGCCGCCTTAATGGCTTCCTCGGCAAGCACCGAGCAGTGAAGCTTGTGAGCAGGCAGACCGTCAAGGGCTTCAACAACGGCTTTATTGCTGAGTGCGAGTGCCTCTGACACGGGCTTACCCTTGATAAGCTCGGTCGCCATAGAGCTTGAAGCGATAGCCGAGCCGCAGCCGAAAGTCTCAAATTTCACGTCAACGATTATATCGTTCTCTATCTTCAGATATATTTTCATAATATCTCCGCACTTTGCGTTGCCTACCTCGCCAACACCGTCAGCGTTTTCGATCACACCTACGTTTCTCGGGTTGCGGAAATGATCCATTACCTTTTCACTGTATAATGCCATTTTATATAACCTCATTTCAAAATAAATTCTTTTCTGCCGTTTACGAGATCCCGCCAGATCGGCGATATGCTTCGCAGATATTCAACGACCTCTTTTACAGATCGGATAATATATTCTATTTCATCCTCGGTGTTTTCCTCCGACAGCGATAGTCGCAAGGATCCGTGCGCCACGTCGTGTACTCTGCCGATGGCAAGGAGCACGTGGCTTGGGTCGAGAGAGCCCGAGGTGCACGCCGAGCCCGAGGAGGCGCAAATTCCTTTGTCGTCAAGGAGCAGAAGGAGCGATTCTCCCTCAATTCCTTCAAAGCAAAAGCTGACGTTTGACGGCAGTCTATGCACATAATCTCCGTTGAGCGCTGAGTGTGGTATCTCGGAAAGACCTGCGATAAGCCTATCACGAAGCGTGGTGAGCCTAACGGTATTCTTGTCTATATTGGCGCACGCTTCATCCAAAGCCGCCGACATTCCCATAATTGCCGGGATGTTTTCCGTTCCCGCACGCTTTCCTCTCTCCTGCGCACCGCCCTCGATCAGCGTTGTCAATGTTATCTCTTTTCTTGCGTAAAGCACGCCGACGCCCTTCGGACCGTGAAATTTGTGTGCGGACAGAGAGAGCATATCTATATTCTGTTCCTTCACGTTTATGTGCAAATGTCCAACCGCCTGCACTGCATCCGTATGAAAAATTACGCCCTTTTCGCGGCATATCTCACCGATTTCGGCGATAGGCTGTACTGTACCGATCTCATTATTGGCGTACATAACTGTTACAAGACAGGTATCATCACGGATCGCATCGCGCACCTGCCCGATATTTATAAGTCCGTTTTCGTGAACGTCAAGAAGCGTGACCTCAAAGCCCTGCTTTTCTAACTTTTCCAGCGTGTGCAGAACGGCGTGATGCTCAAATGCGGTTGAAATAATATGCCTCTTTCCTTTTCTCTCGCCGAGCCTTGCGGCAGAAAGTATAGCTTGATTATCCGCCTCGCTGCCGCCCGAGGTGAAGGTAATCTCCCTCGGCTCGCAACCGAGTAACCCTGCTATACGTTCACGGGCATTCGTCAAAGCCTCGTTCGACCTCTGACCCTCGCTGTGAAGGCTGGACGGATTGCCGTATATTTCATTCATATACGGTAGCATTGCTTTTATTGCCGCCTCACTCATTTTTGTGGTAGCGGCGTTATCTGCATATATTCTCATAAACATATCCTTTCGTAGATTTCAAAAGCTCCGACAGCCGCCATAACGACCATCGAAGCTCACTATCAGTCAGCAAACAGCGGTGTGGATAAATATCTGTCTCCCGTATCCGGAAGCAGAACAACGATTGTTTTTCCTTCATTTTCGGAACGCTTTGCAAGCTCGATAGCTGCCGCGGCTGCCGCACCCGAAGAAATACCTACAAGTACACCTTCACTCTTGCCGATCAGCCTTCCGGTTGCAAAAGCTGTTTCGTTTTCTATGGTGATGATCTCATCGTAAATTTTGGTATTAAGCACATCCGGGACAAAACCTGCGCCGATGCCTTGGATCTTGTGCGATCCCGCAACGCCCGTTGACAGAACCGCAGAAGTGGCAGGCTCGACGGCAACGACCTTAATATCGGGTACCTTGGATTTCAGATACTCTCCAACGCCTGTAAGCGTTCCTCCCGTGCCGACACCCGCAACAAATATATCCACCTCACCGTCGGTATCCTCGTAAATTTCGGGACCGGTTGTTTCACGATGCGCCTGCGGATTGGCGGGATTGACAAACTGACCGGGAATGAAGCTGTTCGGAATCTCTGTTGCGAGTTCTTCTGCCTTGGCAATAGCCCCCTTCATTCCTTTCGCACCCTCGGTGAGCACAAGCTCCGCGCCGTATGCCTTCATTAACTGTCTGCGCTCCACCGACATGGTTTCGGGCATTACAATGATAATTCTGTATCCTCTTGCCGCCGCAACCGATACAAGTCCGATGCCTGTGTTACCCGATGTAGGCTCAATGATAACCGAATCCGGCTTCAATTTGCCGGATACCTCGGCTTCGTCGATCATCGCCTTAGCAATTCTGTCCTTGACCGAGCCTGTGGGGTTGAAATATTCCAGCTTTGCAAGTATTCTTGCCTTAAGTCCAAGCGATTTTTCGATATGTGTGAGCTCGAGGAGCGGAGTTTTTCCAATCAACTGATCTGCCGATGTATAGATTTTACTCATGATCATGCCTCCTTAACTGCCTTGAACGCACTTTCAAGGTCTGCGATAATATCGTCGATATGCTCCGTTCCGATGGAAAGACGAATGGTGTTCGGCTTGATACCCTGATCCAAAAGCTCCTGCTCGGAAAGCTGACTGTGTGTGGTGGTTGCGGGGTGGATCACAAGGCTCTTGACATCCGCAACGTTGGCAAGAAGTGAGAAGATTTTAAGACTATCAATGAACTTATGCGCCTCTGTCTGTCCGCCTTTTATCTCAAAGGTAAAGATAGATGCGCCGCCGTTTGGAAAATACTTCTCGTAAAGCGCATGATCAGGATGGTTGGAGAGAGACGGATGGTTGACTTTCTCTACCTGCGGATGCTTTGCAAGGAATTTCACGACCTTTTCGGTGTTTTCTGCATGGCGTTCCAAGCGGAGCGACAAGGTTTCTGTTCCTTGCAAGAGCAAGAACGCCGCAAATGGAGAAATGGACGCTCCCGTGTCACGAAGCAAGATCGCGCGAATGTAGGTGACGAATGCCGCCGCACCGGCCGCCTTGACAAAGGAAACACCGTGGTAGGAAGGATTCGGCTCTGCGATTGCGGGATACTTGCCCGATGCCGCCCAGTCAAACCA